>NZ_JABAIW010000038.1:0-49592 GCF_014231265.1 Clostridium sp. DJ247
TTCGCTAAGACTAATAAAAAATATTTAAATGTGACTTCAACATTGGTAATATATCCCTACGTATAAGTTAAATTTAAGTTGAGGTTATCTATGGTATTAATACATAGGAGTAAAAAATAGTTGGGAGTGAACTTGATGAAAGTATTAGTAGTTGGCTCTGGTGGCCGTGAGCATGCTATTGCGTGGAAGGCAGCGCAAAATGCATCTGTAACTAAAATATATTGTGCACCAGGTAATGGCGGTACTGCTTTAGAGGATAAATGCGAGAATCTAAATATAGTAGACATAGAGGAATTAGCTAATTTTGCACAAAAAGAAAATATTGATTTAACTATAGTAGGACCAGAGGTTCCTCTTATAGATGGAATTGTAGACGAGTTTAAAAATAGAGGGTTAAAAATATTTGGACCAACAGCTAAGGCAGCTATGTTAGAAGGAAGTAAAATCTATTCAAAGTTTTTTATGAAAAAGTATGGAATTAAAACTGCTGCCTATGAAGTTTTTGAAGAAAAAGAACCTGCATTGGAATACATAAAATCTTGTGAATATCCTATAGTAATTAAAGCAGATGGATTAGCTGCTGGAAAAGGTGTAGTTATATGTAACGAATACGAGGAAGCTCAAAAGACTATAATAGAATTTATGGTAGATGATATTTTTAAGGGTGCTGGAAAAAGAATTATTATAGAAGAGTTCTTAGAAGGACCAGAAGCTTCTATTCTATCAATCACAGATGGAGAAATAATACTACCTTTTATTTCTGCCAAGGATCATAAGCAGATATATGATGGAGGGGTAGGTCCTAATACTGGTGGAATGGGCGTATTAGCACCAAATCCTTATTGTACAGAAGAAGTTCTAGATGCTTTTAAAAAGGATATTATGGAACCAACGCTTAAAGGAATAAAAGAAGAAGGATTAGACTATACAGGTATAATATTCTTTGGAATAATGATAACAAAAAAAGGACCATATTTACTAGAATACAATGTAAGAATGGGTGATCCAGAAACTCAAGGAGTTTTACCATTAATGAAAAGTGACCTTATAGAACTTATACTTGCAGCATTAGATAAAAAACTTTCAAAGTTTGAATTGCAGTGGCATAATAAGGTTTCATGTTGTGTAGTGGCTGCATCTAAAGGATATCCTGGAAAGTATGAAACTGGTTATGAAATTACAGGTTTCAATAAAGCTGACAACGTATTTGCCGCAGGAATTAAATACGAAAATAATAAGCTTACTACTAATGGTGGAAGAGTATTAAGTGTAGGAGCTTTAGGCGAAAATATAGATAAAGCAATAAAAGAAGCATATGCTAATATAAAAAGTATTGATTTTGAAGGAATATATTATAGAAAAGATATAGGAAATATAGATTAAGGTAAGCAATAAAAAATTATTAATATAATTCATAATAAAACGGATAAAATTACTGGTGTAAGTTGGTGTTTTATTCGTTTTTTGTTTATCCATTGGACTACTAGTGCTAATACTACTGCTTCTGCGAATACTGGGTTAAAGGCTGCTACGCTGTGGATTACTTTAACTAAAATTCAGATGGCATTAAAACTCCACCTATATTAAATTTCACTGTATTTACACTTTATACATAAATATAGTCTATAATAATCCATGGGTAGAAATAATTTTAAGATAATAGTAAAATATGTTATGTGCAAATCTATAACATCAATGTTACTGAAATGATTTGGAGGTAAGTATGAAGGAAGAAAAGAATAAGCCAGAAGTAAAAAAAAGAAGAAAGAAGTTTTCAGTAAGGCTGCTAATAACTTTTTTTATTTATGAACTCATAGTTGTAGCTATAACAGCACCAATATTTATTTTTTATGGACCTTTTCAAAATGTAAAAAGAACTATAGTAGGTACAGCAATGGCTACCTTTTCCCACCAATATATAGCAACAACATTTTTGTCTAGTGATGAAATAAATGGTATCTTAAACAGTTCTTCAAATGGTGAAACAACTAGTAGTGAAATAGAAAATTTAAGCAATATACAGGTTAACCATTCTAAGGATATAGATATTTATGATATACATACTAAAAAATTTGATGGATATATTTTAGAAGTAAAAGATCCAACTAGGATAAGAATAGGATATACAAAAAAAATAGGAGAAGTGGGGCAAAGAACCAGTGAAATAGCTGCTGAAAATGGAGCTATTGCAGCTATAAATGGGGGAGGATTTACAGATAGAGCTTCAAATAATGGCAAGCTTTGGGCAGGTACGGGAGCCTATCCTGAAGGTATAGTAATGTCTGATGGAAATGTAGTTTATAATGATGTTAAATCTACAGAAAAGGTAAACGTAACAGCTTTTAATAAAGAAGGAAAACTTATAGTTGGTGATCATACTTTAAATGATTTAAAGAAACAAGGAGTAGTAGAGGCAGTATCCTTTAGAAATACTTTAATAATAAATGGCAAAACAGTTGCAGTGCAGGATGAAGGATTAAATCCTAGAACCGCTATAGGTCAGAAAGCAGATGGAACTATAGTCATGTTAGTATTAGATGGAAGACAAGGGCTAAAGCCAGGGGCTACATTAAAAGAAGTACAAAATATACTATTGCAAAGAGGAGTAGTAAATGCAAGCAATTTAGATGGAGGCTCATCATCTACAATGTATTATAATGGTGAGGTAATAAACAACCCTTGTGACTGGAATGGAGAAAGAACTGTAGCAACAGCTATATATGTAAAACCTTAGAGGAGAGTGTGACAATGAGAGGATTCAAAAGACTTTTGGTATGGAGTCTAATTCCTATATTAATAGAATTATTAGGATTACTTTATCTAGATAATTTTTATCTTAAGGATGAAACTAGTTTTAATACAGAAAAAATGGATTTAACTTCTAAGAAGGCTCCAAATAAAATAAATATTAAAATTCCAGATTCAGCAGATGATATTCAAGTATCCTATAAAGGAAACTATATTTCATATTATGATAATGGAGTTATTAATGTTGTAGATACATCTAACAACAAAAAGAAGGAAATACAATTTGATAATAATACAAAACTTTCTTATTATAAGTGGCTAAATGATAAAAATATAATGTTAATAGCAGAAAAATATTATGATGTTGATGGTGATACTTATATAAAATTTGAATCATATAGTGCAAAAAAAGATGAAAAAATGCCAGTTAGTGATGAAAAAAATAAACAATTAAAAATATCGATAAAAGATGAGAAATCTGAAGTTCAAGATATAGGACTACCAGGTGCTGGAAATGTAACTTATGTTAAGCTTGGAAAAGAAGGGACTAGAAGCAAAATATATAGAATTAATGTAATGGCGCAATGGGAACAAGTTAACTATCAAGGTAACAAATTAGGGAATATAGAAGCTTTCTACAAAGAAGATAGATTAATTTATGAAGATATTATTGCTAATAGAATACGTGCAACCGGACTTAAAGATCCTATAGCAACTGGAGAAAATGCTAAACATAATCTCTTAAAGGTAGATAATGAAGATAACATATACATAGGGAATGGAGAAGGAGACAGCGTAAATAAAATATTTGTAGTTAATTTGAAAAAAAATAACGGTGATCGGAAAGTAATAACTTTAAAAGAGCCTGTTAAGAAAAGTAATATTTATATCACTATGGATGGAAAAATATATGTTAACAATACTCAAAGTAATGTAGTTACGGATATTGAATCAGGGAAGGAAACTCAATACACGGGAACCTTGTTAAAGATATATAATTATGGAATAATTTCTAAAAATAATGGAAAACTAATTGGAACTTTGTTTTAGCTGAAAAATTTAATTATAACCTTTCATAATTAAATAAAAACACTATCAGTTTATTGAATTTGAATAAATTTTGATAGTGTTTTTATTATATTTGAGCATAATATAAATGGCATTTAAAAAATTCTACATCACTGTGATTTCTTAAAATAATAAAGTTTTCCGTATTCTAAAGAGTAATCTATAAAACCTTTAGTGAAAAGATAACTTATGAAGGCACACACAGAACTATAGCTTAAATGATATTGATAGAAATTATAATCCAACTCATTTAATACAGTTAGATTTTCTAAAATCTCCTCACGAGTTAAAGGTTGATCTAAAAGATCCAGTATTTGTTTATTATAATTTTCAATGTTATGAAGATTTTTTCCTACTAGAGTAATTATTTCGTCCTTATTTAATATATTTTCTGCATGGCCTATAACAAAAAAGTCTGCATCAATTTCTTTTATTTTGGCAAGAGTATTTAAACTTTCTTCTAAATCAAAAAGATATGGTAAAGAATACTTTTCAAGTATATTTTCACTAAAAATAGAGTCACCAAGGAAGCATACTCGTTCAGGAGTTATTACTCCTATTTGTTCAATAGAATGGCCTTTTAATGAAATTATATCAAATTTTTCATCATTAATTTTATTTATGCCATAATCTAAAGTTAAATCTACAATTATAGACTTAGTAGACTTTTCAATACCTTTCATTGGTGAAGAACATGAAAGAATAGAGGCATGAATCTCCTGATTCTCCATAAACATTTTTTCCTTTGATGATGAATAAACCAGACAGCCAGGATAATTTTTTTTGAAATAATTGTTTCCACCACAATGATCTAAATGACTGTGAGTATTTATTATATATTTAGGGTGTAAATTGTTCTCTGAGATCAGTTCATCTATTTTCTTTGCATCACTATTATTAGAACCTGTATCTATGATTAAACAGTTCTTGTTTTTAAATATAAAAACACCAACATTAATAGCTGAATCTATATAGTAAGTATTACCTTTTATTTTATTTAAATTCATAGTAGTCACTTCCTTATAGTAATGATAATTTAACATAGTATTTATTATACATTATATAATTCTATTTATCCATTCACTACCAATAATAATATTCCTAAGAAGAACATTTCCAGGGATTGAAGTTTTTAAAGACTTTGAAGTTTAGATATTACATGATATAATTTTTTGTATGTCATAATAAAAACCAAGCATGGAGGTTAAATAATGTCAAATGTATTACTGATCTTAGCAATTATGGGAATTCTTCAAGGATTAGCTATGAAGTTTAGTAAGAAGGTGCAGGATAAGCTTAGGTTAAATGCGGAAGGTATAAATAAAAAATATGTTAACTTTAAAGTTAACTCTCTTATACTCATTGGTATGGTATTATTAGTAACTCAAGTGGTTTCTGGGTTTAAACCCGAATTAGAGGAGAAAATGAATATATTATTTTCGGCTTTTTTACTTCTATACATAATTACAGACCTTATTCATAAGAAGACTAGGAATAAACAAAATCAGAACTAGGGAGAAAATTTCCTAGTTCTTCATTTTTTCATACTACAATAATTTCTATTTTATCATTCCAAAAAGCATTTTTCCTGCCACAGCTAAAGACATAGTTACAAAAATCGGCTTTATTAATTTAGCTCCATTGGTTAAAGCAACTTTTGTACCAAATCTTGCACCAATCATCATAAATAATGCTACAGGTATACCTATTCTATAGTTAATCTGCCCTCTTATTGCAAACATACCTAAGCTGGCAATGTTGCTTATAAAATTAAGAACCTTCCCATTTCCGCTAGCTCTAAGAAAATCAAAAGAAAATATATTAATGAGTCCAAAAATTAGGAAGGAACCTGTACCTGGGCCAAAAAAACCATCGTAAAAACCTAATGATAAAGCAAGAAGAATACCATAAAATATGCCTTTCTTAGAAAGTCCTTTAAAGTTGTCAATAACTCCAATATTTTTTGAAAATAAGCTGTATATACCTACAAACAGTAAAAGCACAAGTACTATGGTATTAAGGTAAGTAGTATTAATACTAAGCACTGAGTTAACACCTAAAATTGCTCCTATGAAAGTGAAAGGAATTAAAAATTTTAACAGCTGAAAATCAACTTTGCCAGATCGAGCAAATTTAATAGAGCTGGTTAAAGAAGCACAAGAAGATGAAAATTTATTTGTACCTAATGATAAGTGAGGTGGAATACCAGCTAGCAAAAATGCAGGTACACTTATAATTCCCCCTCCACCTGCTATAGAATCTACGAAGGCAGCAAAAAATCCAGCTGCACATAAAAATATTAAATTATTAGTCATAAAAACACCGCCTAACAAGTTAAATTTACGTCGTATGTATAGGGTTCCAAAGTAGAAACTTAACTTATACTCCGGAATATGTTGCCAAACTTCAGCACGTTAAAAACTTTTAATCAGTCTAAAGTTCGTGTTTTTGAAAATCTAAGAAACTTTGATAAACTCGTATCTCAAACATATCAAAGCTCCTAAGATTTTCTAAAAACACTTCACTAAGACTGATAAAAAAGTTTTTAAATGTGCTTCAGTTTTGGCAACATATTCCTACGTATAAGTTAAGTTTCGAGCTTGAACCCTATAATTGTAACATAAAATAATATTCTTATGCTATAGATATAGTTGTTAACTATGGTTTTCTGCATAATAAAAAAAACATACAGCATACAATAATAACTTTGCAAAGTTCTACAAATAATGATGAACTAATTAAAGTATATTATTGTTACTGCATGTTTTTTATTTATTTATCTTCTAGTTTGAACTTTTTTAGTAAATTATGTTTTAGTATTTCATCAGAATACTGTAGTTGATCTAAAGCATTTTCTCTGCTATCTTTTAGGTTATCATTTTCCGAAATCTTTTTTGAGGAATTCATATCATAGTATGTATTGGTTTGAGCCATATAATAATAATTATCATCTATAAAAGATCCGTCTCTAAAAATTACTTTGCTACCTCTGGAGTTAAACAAATCTTTTCCCATTAAGTTTTTGTTAGGCAAATCAAACAAGTTGCATATTGTAGGATAAATATCCATTTGACCACCTAAAGTGGCATTTATGCTAATATAATTTTCTTCGGGAAAGTGTATAATAAGAGGAACTTTCTGAAGTTTCATCCAATCTAAATCGGATAAAGATGATTTACCTAAAAACTTAGCTAAATATATTTCTTGGTTTCTAGGGATTGCATAATGGTCTCCATACAAGACAACTACTGAATCTTTTAAAATACCTTCCTTTTCTAATTGAGTTAAAAACATTCCAAGTTGTTCATCAGTGTAATGTATAGCTTTTAGATAGTTTCCAAGCAGAGTATTACTAAAAGGTTCAACATTAAAGTCACCGTAATTTTTTACATCATCATAGGGAAAATGACTGCTTAGAGTTACCATAAAAGCATAGTAGGGCTTTGTTAAATCTTTTATTTTAGAAACTGATTGAGATAGGAAGGATTTATCACTTAATCCTAAACCTATATTTTCATTAATAGTATAGCTTTTTTCACCATAAAAATTATTAAAACCAAATCGTTTGTAAACTAGATTTCTATTCCAAAAGGTTTCTTTATAACCATGGAAAGCTGCAGTATCATAACCAGCTTCTTTAAAGTTTTTAGGCATTGCATCAAATTCATTTCCACAATACAAGAAATAAGCAGCACCAGCAGCAGCAGGATATAAAGAGTTATTAGATATAAATTCGGCATCTGAGGTTCCGCCAGCAGCTATTTGATAATAAAAATTATAAAAGTATTCACTCTGTTCTGCCCATTTATTAAGATTTGGAGTTATTTCCTGGCCGTTAACTGTATTGTTTAGTACAAAGTCTTGAAGAGCCTCTACTTGAATCATAATTAGGTTTTTTCCCTTAGCAATTCCCTTTAAATTATTAGTATCAGCAGTATTAGTCTGTAAAAATGTTTTAATTTCATTTTCCTTAGCTTTAGATAATGGAGTCTTTTTACTTATATTAGAATAAAGAGAATTATATATATCTAAATAGTGATAGTTAACAGTACCCAGTTTACGTACCACATAAACTTTATTATACATAGTACTTAAAAGACGAGGTTGCTCTAAGGACAAAATGTAAAAACTTCGAGCATCTAGTCCTATACACATAAGTAATAAAATAGTAGCAATAGAAATCTTTATTCTTCTAGGCAACTGAGCATTATTGTTTTTATAAATATAACGGTTGATTTGGGGTAAGATAATAAGGTCTAATGCATAAAAGAAATCTGATAACTTAATAAGATTGCTGACACTAGATTTAACAGCACCTAATTGCAGCCCATTTATTAAAACTGGTATAGAAATCACATCTTTAAAGTATCTAAAATATGTAAGATCACTTATTATGAATATGGTTATAATCAAGTTGCAGAAATATAAAAATCTTGCTCCAAGTCTATTTGAAAAAAACATTGATATAGCTGTAAGAGCTAAAACAGAAAAAAACACTGGAAAAAATAATGAATAAAAAGAGAAATTTTCTGGTTCCATTTGTTTTCCATAGAGCATTACTTTTGAAATAACTAAAAATACAAATAGAAATTTATCTAAATAGTATTTTACAAGAATATTTAACTTTTTCATATTATATCCTCCGTGAAATAAAATTTGGCAAAATAGATTATAAATCTAATATGTGTATAATTGCAAAACAATATGTTAACAAAGTGTTTCTAAACAAATTTATTTGAAAACATATTTTTATAAATTTATATTACTATTTACATACACAAAATAGTATAGCATAATATACTTGGTGTAAAGTGAAAAATAACTAGGAGGAATTGTAAATGTTAGATAAGGATGAACTTAAGGAAGAAATTTTAATAGATGAAAAAGAGGCTAAAAAACGATTTTTGGAAGAATTGAGAAGTAAAAATATGGAACAAACAAAAAAAATAGAAAATAATGATGAGGCTGAACAGATAACAGATGAAGAGTCCTTAAGCACTATAGATAAGGAAGCGTCGGAACAGATTGGAGAAAATGAAAAAGCTTCAGTGGATGAAAAAACAAAATTTCAATCATTTAAAAAGAGTTTTAAGGTATCTTTAATAGATACAGCTGTATCAGCTATACTTTCTGTTGCAGGTGTATATTTATTTGATTTAATTCTAAGACTATTATTTGGATATTTTGTAGTTGATTTTAAAGGAATATATATAATAATATTTTTAATAATATTAGTTATATATCCAGCTATTATGCAAAATTCCAAGGAAAAGCAAACAATAGGAGAAAAGTTATCTAAGAATATACATGCAAGAAAGGTAGAATAAGAATTGAAAAAAGGTAATGAATATGAATTTTACATAGAAAAAACTCAATTTCCTGGTACAGGAGTAGCAATGTATGATGGAATTGAAACGTTAATTAAGGGTGCAGTTCCAGGACAAAAAGTAAAAGCAAGAGTTACAAAAAAGAAAAAAGATTATGCTGAAGCTAGAATGTTAGAAGTTTTAGAGAATGTAGAACATGCAGTTCCAGCTTCCTGTAAACATTTTGGATACTGCGGAGGATGTGGAACACAATTTTTGCCTTATGATAAACAATTAGAACTAAAGGAACACCAAGTTCTAGAACTTCTGAACAAAGGAGACATAAATAACTTTGAATTTTTAGGTATAGATAAAAGCCCAGAAGAATTTGAATATAGAAATAAGATGGAGTTCTCCTTTGGAGATTTTGAAAAAGGTGGAGAACTTACATTAGGTATGCATATAAAAGGAAAAAGCTTTGGTATCATAAATGTTGAAGAATGTCAAATTGTTGATAAAGACTTTAGAGTTGTTTTAGATACAGTTGTTAACTACTTTAGAACTAAGAACGTTTCTTATTATAAAATTATGAAAAGAGAAGGATACTTAAGAAATCTTGTAATAAGAAAAGGAAAGAATACCGGAGAAATATTGATTAATATTGTTACTACTTCACAGTTAGAGTTTAGTTTTGAAGAGCTTACTGAAATACTTGTTAACTTGGACTATTCAGGGGAATTAAAGGGTATACTACATACAATTAATGATAGCTACTCTGATGTAGTTCAAGCAGATAGTGTTAAAATACTTTTTGGAAGAGAATACATAATGGAAGAAATTCTAGGACTTAAGTTTAAAATCTATCCTGAGTCATTTTTCCAAACTAACTCTAAAGGAGCAGAAGTACTGTATAGTATAGTAAAAGACTTTTTAGGTGATGCATCATCAAAAGTGATTTTTGACTTATATTGTGGTACTGGAACTATCGGCCAAATTGTTGCTAAAGATGCAAAAAAAGTTTTAGGTATTGAGCTTATAGAGGAAGCAGTTAAATCGGCAAACGAAAATGCTAAAATTAACGGACTTACAAACTGTAGCTTTATTGCAGGAGATGTGGCTGAGGTAATAAAAAATATAAAAGATAAGCCTGATATAATAATATTAGATCCTCCAAGACCGGGGGTGCATCCCACTGCATTAGAATATGTTACTAAGTTTAATGCTCCTAGCATAATATATGTATCCTGTAATCCAAAAACACTGGTAACAGATCTTAAAATTCTACAAAAATCAGGTTATAGTGTAGAAAAAATAAAACTAATGGATATGTTTCCTCACACACCACACGTGGAGTGCGTAGTAAGATTAGAAAGGAAACACATATAGCTTTAATATAGTAATACCAATGATTTAAAGCCCTCGAGTACACGTACACACACTCGAGGGCTTTCGTATGCGGGAAGATATTTAATAGATTAAAAAAGGTACAATATGAAAAAACCATTGACATTAAAACAAAAAGGTAATATATTATCTATATAGGTAATATATTACCTTTATTATTAATAAATAGGAGATAATAAGGGTAATACAGAAAAATCTGTAAAATACTGATGAAATGGATATAAAAAGTGAGGAGGAGAGGTAAAATGAAATATAATAAATAACAAAAAATAATGTTCAATCAGAGGCACTATTCCAGTTATTTTTAGAAATTAAGGTATTGAACAATAGTCGTCCTAAAAAGTTAAGCTTGAAGTCCAGTTGTATCAAAAAATATATTGAGAGGGTTGTTAAACATGAATAAAATTAATTTTCAACTTAAAACTGATAAAAATCTTTTATATTTCACTATTCCAATTGTTATACTTATTGCAATTTGTAGTGGTATAGGAATTTGGAATCAAACATTGTATTCAAGAGAAACTGCAGATTGGTCGGCACAATGTATTGGACAAGATACTTCAAATATGTTTTTTGTGGCGCCTATTCTTTTAGTATCAGCTATTTGGGCTTCAAAAGGAAGTAAAACTGCAATAATAATTTGGCTTGGGACAATGATTACGAATGCTTATACTTATGTTCTTTATTGTTTTGCTATCCATTTTAATTTCTTATTTCACGTTTATTGTTTAATTTTAGGCCTATCAATTTTTTCATTACTTTATTTCTTTACTAAATATATTAATGAAGACTTCAGAAATTGGTTCACTGGAGAAACACCTAATAAAGCAGTGGGAACCTTCTTGTTAATTATTGTAGTGATATTTGTTTTTTTATGGCTTGCTGACTCGTTGCCTGCAGCTTTAACCAATACAACACCAGAGAGCATTGCTAAGTTTGGTTTACTTACAAATCCAGTTCACGTTTTAGATTTTTCTTTTTTCTTGCCATTAACGTTTATCTCTGCTATAAGTCTGATTAAAAAGAAAACCATAGGATACCTATTAGCACCAATGATGATGGTTTTTGGTATAATAACCGATATCAATATTATTTGTTTATCGTTTGTTGTTATGAAAAAGACTGCTTCTAATAATATGCCACTAATTATTACTTTTATTGTATTTTCATTTGTTTATCTAGGGTTTTTATGGTCAATGTTAAAAAACATTTCACGAGAGTCCAAAATTGGTTAATTATATAAATAGCATCATGGGAGAAAATAATGAGTAGATAAATAATAAAGGAATATAAAGCATTATAGTTAAAGGACATAAGATGTTTTTAAGTTATTTCAAAGCATGAAGAAAACGCAGTGGTAATGCCTGTGTATCTTCATGCTTTTTTATTTTCCTCAGTCCCTTAAGACAACAAAAGAAGAATAAAAGGATTGATAAATTGTAATATGATTTCAAAGAAGGAATTTTATATTATATATAGAATATATAAACTTTGTAATAAAAAGAAAAAGTTTATAAACTAAAAAATAAACTAATATATACAATTTTAGTCATACTGCTATATTTTCCTTAGGAGGCTTAATTTTATGATGCATAGTAAACGTACTCAGCAGAATATTATTTTCTTTATATTTTTTATTATTTTCTTTTTTTCTCTTCAAAAATCTGTTCATGCTCTAGGTGCAGATGAAAAAAGTGTACTAATCTTAAGTTCAAGTGCAAATGGAAGTACTATTTTATCTGGATATGAATCAAAAGAATGGACTGATGAAATTATATCTTCAATAAACTCACAGTTTGTAGACAGTAAAAAAAACATAAATATTAAAATGCAATATATGGGGTTTGGGGAAAAATCTTGGCCGCAATATTATGAGCTATATAAATATAATTTTACAGATACTAGATTTGATGTTGTAATTAGTTTAGATGATAATGCATTTAATTTTTTATTAAAGTATGGAGATAAGTTATTTCCAAATACCCCTGTTGTATTTAGTGGCGTACATAATTTTAATAAATCTACTGCGATGGAACACCCGCTTTTTACAGGAAGAGTAAAGAGTAATGATATTAGAAGCACTTTAGATATTGCTTTGAAACTTCATCCTAACACTAAACAAATATTTGTAATTGATAGTTATGTGGGAGGATTGCAATGGCTCATTCCTTTATATAAAGATAAAGTTAACATAGTATTTTGTAATGAGTCCAATATTATAAAAATTAAAGAAAAAATAAATAATTTACCTAAAGACACTGTTATTTATTTTAGTAAAACATTTTACAATGATAAAGGTCAAAATATCCCCGTACAGAAAATTACAGATTTTCTTTTTAAAGATATTAATATACCCGTATATTCTATATACTATATAGAACTTAACAGAGAAAGTGTTGGAGGAATGATTACATATGGCAGCGACTTAGGAAAAGAAGTAGGTCAACTAGCTTTAAGGATATTAAATGGGGAAAAGCCATCTAATATACCTATTACTGAGGATTCATCACATAAATATGCATTCAATTATGAACAATTAAAAAAATTTCATATTGACTTAAAATCTTTACCTAAAGGCTCAGATATAGTTAACGTCCCAAAAAGTTTTTATACTATCTCTAAAAAAATAATTTTATATATTACAGCTATTATTTTATTAATAATTACATCAGCAATTATTTTTATAATTATTAATATATACAAACGCAGACGAGTTGAGAGATTGTTATCTGAAAGTGAGAGCTTATTAAATACATTAATAAATTATACTCCTAGTATAATTTACTTTAAGAATGCTGAAGGTAAGTTTCTTGATGTAAATAATACAACTTTAACATTATTAAATATTCATGAAAAAGATTATAAAAATAAGAGGGTTCATGAATTAACTAATGTATCAGTTCAGACAAAGTATTTACTAGCAAAATGGGCAAATAAGGATGAAAAAGCATGGAAACTAGGTACTATATATAGATGTGAGGAAGTTATACTAGATGAGAAAGAAAAAATAGACAAGATTTATGACATTTTAAGAATACCCTTATTTAATGATGATGGAACACGTAAAGGGTTGATTTTATTAGGAGTTAATATAACGGAGCATAAGCATAATGAGGAAAATGAAAAGCTCATTAAGGACTTGATGTACTATGATAATCTTAGAAGTAATTTTTTCTCTAATATTTCTCATGAACTGAGAACCCCTTTAAATTTGATTTTTAGTGCTCTTCAAGTTATAGAATTAAGAACTATTTCAGATAAAGAAAAATATAATAGTGAAGAAAAATATATAACAATAATGAGGCAGAACTGCTACAGATTACTTAGAATTATAGGTAATCTTATAGATATAACAAAAATTGATGCAGGACATTTTTTTACACAGCCTCAAAATAGAGATATAGTAAATATAATAGAAAACATCGTATTATCAGTTGTCCAGTATGTAGAAAGCAAGGGTATTTCTATTACTTTTGATACAGAGATAGAAGAAAAAATTATGGCTTTTGATCCGGATGCTATGGAAAGAATTATACTTAATTTGTTATCAAATTCTATAAAGTTTACCCCTAATGGTGGAAGTATAGAAGTTAATATATACGAAAAAGTTAACAGCATAGTTATATCTGTTAAAGATACTGGACTAGGGATACCTAAGGAAAAGCAAGCCTGCATATTTGAAAAGTTTGTTCAAGTAGACAAGTCTTTATCTAGAAATAGAGAAGGAAGTGGCATAGGTCTTTCATTAGTTAAGGAATTAGTAGTTATACATGGAGGAACTATTAAATTAGAAAGTACCTTGGGTAAAGGAAGTGAGTTTAAAATAGAGCTTCCTGTAAGATTGGTACATGAGGATGAAAAAACTACTGAACTTAATACTTATACAAGTGAAGATAAGGTAGAGAGGATTAAAATAGAGTTTTCTGATATATATAATTAGGAAGAGTATTAACGTTAGTATTTTATATAGATTATCCCATAGGGAAAATATTATGTAATTTTAAATTTAAAAAAATACCAGCTGAAATTAAGATAGATATTACTATAATTTTATAGTGGTATCTATCTTAATTTATTTTAACCTATATCAGTATTAACCATTTTTCAAAAGTATGCATATAAAGATAATAACAATATACTTTATTAAGGGATTAAGGAGTAGAAAATATGGGTTATATTATCCTTCAATATACTTTAATAGTAATAATGGTAATCGGTGGTGGTTATTTTTTATATCTTTTGAAAGATAAAGACATAAAAGTTAACCAAGATTATTTTGGCATAACTTATAACATTTTAAATTCTTTGGATGAAGATAATAATTCACATGAAAAGATAAAAAGTATTTTAAGATTAGTTTCTACTGCAGTTCTTTATGTTGAAAATAATTATAAGGATGAAGAAAATAAAACAAAGGAGTACATGGCATTAAAATTTGCAAAAGAAGATTTAAGAAAGCATAAATTAGATAAAGATATAAGTGAGGATAACATAATATATATCATAAGACTGGCAGCTGCATTACTGCCGCCTACTAATAAAGTTTAGTGGTAAATTATAGATACTCATGCTCGAAATTTAACTTATACTCCGGAATATGCTGCCAAACTTCGGCACGTTAAAAACTTTTAATTAGTCTAAAGTTCGTGTTTTTGAAAATCTAAGAACCTTTGATAAACTCGTACCTCAAACATATCAAAGCTCCTAAGATTTTCAAAAACACTTCACTAAGACTAATAAAAAAGTTTTTAAACATGCCATCAGTTTTGGCAGCATATTCCTACGTATAAGTTAAATTTAAGTTATGGTTATCTATATAGATCTGGAACTTTTAAATTTAATTTATGTAGCATAGCATATTACTAGATTGTGTCACATTTAAATAGTTTATTAGCAAGTCTTGGCCTCAAATTAGTAGAAAAGCTTAGTACTTTGATACTGTTTGAGTCTAAACGAGTTTATCAAAGTCCTTAGCTTTTCTGCTAATTTGAGGCTTAGACTTGCCTAAACTATTTATCAGTGGCATAATCTAGTAATATGCTAGGTGGAATAAATTAAATTTAAAAGTTCCGTACCTATATAACCAAAACCAAAGTAATACAGTCAAAATGTTGTTAAAATATAAATGCTAGTGTATAATAAGTCAAAGTATTATATAGAATTTTTATACAAAATAAGAACGTTTGTTTTTATTTTTATTTTTTGATATAATCTTTACCATGGCTATATACAGATTATACTTATAATAAACAAAATTTTGGAGGAAAAATATGGAGCAAAAAGAAAAGCAAATGCAGGTATATGATGTAACGTCTTTAACATCACTAGAAAAATTAGAGCCAGTTCGTGTAAGGCCTGGGATGTATATAGGATCTACAGGAAGTAAAGGACTTCATCACTGCATATGGGAGATATTAGATAATGCTATAGATGAAATATCTAATGGTTTTGGAGATAAAGCTATTATTATATTAAATAAAGATAAAAGTGTGACAGTAGTGGACAATGGCAGAGGAATACCTACAGGAATACATCCTTTAAAAAAGAAATCAGGAGTGGAGATGGTTTTTACTGAACTTCATACTGGGGGAAAGTTTAATAATGATATCTATAAGACCTCTGGAGGACTTCATGGAGTTGGGGCAGCAGTAGTTAACGCTCTATCCAAATGGTTAGAGGTTGAAGTGAGCCAAGATGGTAAAGTATACAAACAAAGATTTGAACATGCATACGATAAAACCGTTAAGAGAATTATGCCTGGTACCCCTGTAACTACTTTAAAGGTTATAGGAACTACAGAGGAAACTGGTACAAAAATAACTTTTATGCCTGATACTGATGTTTTTTCAACTGGAGAATTTAAGTTAGATGTTATAGATGAAAGACTTCAAGAATTAGCCTTTCAAAATAAAGGCATAACTTTAAAGCTTGTAGATAATAGAAAAGAAGAAAAAATAGAAAAAGAATATCATTCAGAGAGAGGTTTATTAGATTTTATAGAATATTTGAATGAAAGCAAAACTCCTTTACACAACCCACCAGTTTTATTTGAAGGAGAACGAGAAATAAATGGGTTAAACCTTTATGGTGAAGTTTGTATTCAGTTTACTGATTCTACAACGGAGCATATAGCAAGCTATGTGAATAATATCCCTACAACAGAATCAGGAACCCATGAAAGTGGTTTTAAGACTGGTATGACAAGAGCTTTTAAGGAATGGGCTAAGAAACTGAACCTTATAAAAGAAAAAGATAAAGAATTTGAAGGTGACGATCTTAGAGAAGGTATGACTGCTATCATAAGAGTTAAAATTACTAATCCTATATTTGAAGGACAAACAAAAACTAAGCTTGGAAACACAGAAGCTTATACAATGATGAATGATGTTGCCTATGTTAGATTTTGTGAGTGGATAGAAGACAACAAAGAAACTGCAACTTTTATAATAAATAATGCATTGGAAGCAGCAGCAAGACGAGAAAAAATTAAAAAAATAAATGAGGCTGAAAAGAAAAAAATAGGCAAGGGTACAGCGCCTTTAGCTGGAAAGGTAGCTGTATGTACTATTAAAGATGCAGAGTTTTGTGAGTTTATAGTTGTAGAAGGAGACTCTGCGGGAGGATCTGCTAAGCAAGCAAGAGATAGAAGATTTCAGACTATAATGCCTTCAAAGGGAAAAATAATGAATACAGAAAAACAAAAGCTGGAAAATGTACTTGGAAGTGAAGAATTAAAAATATTTAACACTGCTATAGGTACTGGAGTACTAGAAAATTATAATGAGTCAGATTTGAAATATAATAAAATTATTATAATGAGCGATGCCGATGTAGATGGATATCATATACGAACCTTATGGATGACGTATATTTATAGATATATGAGACCGCTTATAGCAAATGGTCATCTTTATATAGCATTGCCACCTTTGTATAAAGTATACAAACAAGGAAAAAATGGAGAAATAGTAAAGTATGCCTATAGTGATGATGAGTTAGGTAATGCTAAGAGGGAAGTTGGAAAAGGAGCATTAATTCAGAGATATAAAGGTCTTGGAGAAATGAATCCAGATCAATTATGGGAAACCACATTAAATCCGGAAACAAGGACACTACAACAGATAACCATAGATGATGCGGCTAAAGCAGAAAAAATGGTATCACTGCTTATGGGAGATGTGGTAGCACCGAGAAAAAATTATATGTATAAATACGCAGAATTTTAGATAGGAGGGATTAAAAAATGGCTAAAAAGCAATTAGCTATTCCCATTGACAAAAATATAGTTAAAGTTTCCATTGAGGAAGCTATGCCGGATAACTATCTTCCTTATGCAGTTGAGGTAGCTAAAGAAAGAGCTCTTCCTGATGTTCGTGACGGATTAAAGCCTGTGCATAGGAGAATAATATATGGATCCTATATGCTTAAGGCTTTTCCAGATAAGCCCTATTATAAATCAGCTAGAATTGTAGGAGATATCCTAGGTAAGTATCATCCACATGGTGATACTTCTGTATACGATGCTATGGTAATATTAGCTCAGGATTTTACAACTAGAGAACCCTTAATTGATGGACATGGTAATTGGGGTTCGCAAGACGGAGACAATGCAGCTGCTATGCGTTACACAGAAGCAAGACTTACGCCTATTGCCATGGAAATGATAAGAGATATAGATAAGGGAGTAGTTAATATGGTGGATAACTACTCAGCATCGGAGAAAGAGCCAGAAGTTTTACCAGCAAGGTATCCTAATTTACTTGTAAATGGAGTTTTTGGAATAGCCGTGGGACTTGCTACTAACATTCCACCACATAATTTAGGGGAAGTAATAGATGCAACTATAGCATCCATAGATAACCCAGAAATAAAAACCACAGAGCTTATGCATCACATAAAAGGACCGGATTTGCCTACAGGAGGTATAATAATAGGCAAGAACTCACTAATCTCTGCTTACGAAACAGGAGAAGGTAGGGTTAGCCTAAGAGCAAAAACCTCTATAGAAAAATTAGAAAACGGAAGGCTTGGAATTGTTATAACAGAGTTTCCATATAGAAGAAGTAAAGCAAAGCTTCTTCAAACTATTTCCGAAATGACGGCAGATAAAAGACATTCTAAAGCTTTAGAGTCTATTTCGGACATTAGAGACGAATCAGATAGAACAGGAGTCAGAGCAGTAATTGAGTTTAAGAAATCTATTGAGGAGGAGGCTGTACATAAAGTTCTTAAGTATTTATTTAAAAGAACAGATTTACAGTGTAATGTTTCCTTTAATATGGTAGCTATAGCAGAAGGAAAACCTCAGACTTTAGGACTTAAAGCTATACTGAAATATTATATAAATCATCAAAAAGAGGTAGTTATAAAAAGAACACAAAGAGAATTGGAAATAGCTGAAAGAAGATTCCATATAGTCGAAGGTTTCATAAAAGCTATAGGTATAATGGATCAGATTATAGAAACCATAAGAGCATCAAAGTCAAAAAAAGATGCAGGAAAAAATCTTATGGATAAATTCGGATTTACAGAAATTCAAGCAGAAGCTATATTAGAACTTATGCTTTATAGACTTACAGGTCTTGAAATTGTATCTTTTGAGAAAGAGTATAAGGAATTGGAAAGAGAAATAAAGAAACTAAATAAGATACTTGGAAGTGAAAAAGAGCTTCTAAAAGTTATAAAGAAAGAGCTTTTAGATATAAAAGAAAAATACGCTAGTATAAGAAAAACTGACATCGTCGAAAATGATGAAGAAGCTAAAATAGATGTAGAAGAACTAATAATAGAAGAAGATATAGTTATAACTATGTCTAATGAAGGTTTTATCAAGAGAATCTCTCAGAAAACCTATAGTCGCTCAAATGTAAATATTGAGGATATAGAATATAGAGAAGGAGATTATAACAAATATATAATAAATTCAAATACTAAAAGTACTATAGTGTTCTTTACTGATAAAGGAAATATGTATCAGATAAAAGGAATAAATATTCCAGAGTTTAAATGGAAAGATAGAGGAGAAAGAATTGATAATTTAATTAAGGGACTAGATTTATTGTCAGAAAAGGTTATAGCCCTTTACTCTATGGATAGTTTAGATGAACAAAAAGAATTTGTTTTTTTCACTAGCAGCGGTGGTATAAAGAAGACCAGTATAGACAAGTTTAGTACAAATTATTCTAAAATTATGGCTTTAAAGTTAAAAAATGAGGAAGAACTTATTGAAGTAAGGTTACTGGACCAACAAAGAGAAAAGAAGGTAATTAGTATAAATACAAAAACAGGGCTTGATTTTACTATAAATGAACCTGTGCTAGAATCTGTAGATAGAAATATACTAACTACTCAATTAATCAATTTATCTCCAAGAGACAGAGTTATCAGCGTTGATTTTGCTGATAAATTTTTATATAAAGAATTTAGTGTAGCCATAGATAAATCTGGTATAATTAAAGTATATGATTCTACCAGCATCAGTAAAAATTTAAGTACTTCTACAAATTCTAATAGTAAAATTCTTATATTTTTAAGCGATGGAAGAGTACTCTCTATATATGCACTAATGCTTCAGAATTTAGGAAATAAAGGCATGGATATAAGGGATATATGGGATAACATAAGTAGGAATAATATTTTAAATGTAATTTCATTAGAGAACAATACTGAAAAAGGTAGTATATATTTCTTTACTAAAAAAGGTCTAATTAAAAAAACATCTATAGATGAATTTCAAGGGGAATATTTAAGTACTGTTGCATATAAGTTTAAGAACCATAAGGATTTACTTATAGATGTACAATATTATAAAGAATATAATGAAGAGATATTATTAATAACTAAAAAAGCTATGTGTATAAGATTTGAAGGTAGTAGTGTTGGCTACATGGGAAAAATAGCATCCGGAGTTACTGGAATAAGTCTAAAAGAAGATGATGAGGTGATATATGCTTCATTGTTGATAAATAATAGAGATAAGAATAAAAATATATTTATAAAATCCTCTAAAAATATACAACATACAATTGCTTTGAATAGTATTAAGGCCCAAAATAGAGCAGGAAGAGGAAAATGTTTAGTTGCTATGTCTATGGAAGATGTTATTATAAAGACGGATATAAAATAATAAATTTAAGGATGGTGTTTTTATGAAAAAGGCTATAGTTTTACTAGCAGAAGGTTTTGAAGAAATAGAAGCTCTTACAGTAGTAGATGTTTTAAGACGAGGAGGAGTACAGTGTACTACTTGCTCTATAGGTGAAGAAATTGAAGTAACAGGATCTCATAGCATCCAGGTAAAAGCTGATGATCTACTATCAAAAGCAGATGTTAATAGTTATGATGCAGTAGTTATTCCGGGAGGAATGCCTGGTGCTGCCAACTTAAGAGACAGCAATGCTGTTATTGAATTAGTTAAAAAATTTAATGATGAACATAAGTTAATAGCTGCTATTTGTGCAGGGCCTATAGTTTTAGGAAGAGCTGAAATACTTAAAGGTAAAAAAGCTACATGTTATCCTGGATACGAAGATCAATTGGGAGCAGATACTACTGTGGAGGATATAGTAGTTCAAGATGGTAACATTATTACTAGCAGAGGGCCAGCAACTGCTGCATATTTTGCATACGAGATACTAGAAAATTTAGTTGATAAAGAAACTATAGAGAAGCTTAAGGACGGTATGCTTATAAATTTTGTAGAATTTAAGCATAAGCTAGCTAAGTAATTAGATTAATAGATATAATACATAAGCTCTAATTAGATATAAGCGGGCAGTCATCGGATAAATAGAGTTCTTGGCATCAGATGGAAGTTAAATGCTGTTTATGCATTTAACTTCCATTTGATGCTTAGAATATGGTATTTTTTATAAATATTAAATTAAAAAAATTAATAATTTCAATAAAAAATTTTCCAGCTCAGAGAAATGTTTCATTTAAAATATGAATGGTTAAATATAAATTAATTCATTGATGTTTTTATAAAATTAATGGAAATGCAATGTAAATGTATTCATAAAGAGGGTGTAGTTATATAAATAGTTATAAAAAAATAATAACGCAATATACGGATGTAACATTTTCAATGTATTGTATATTCGGAATTTTTGAATATTTATAAATATGCTTACATTGTACTAATCGTAAGAATTAACGCAAAAAATAAATAAAACATGATTTCTATTTGGTTAAATGAAGAAATTTAATCTAAAATGAGCTTTAAATATGAGAAAAACAGCTATGACAAAAATGTAGAATAATATATAATCATTCCATACCAAAATTAAAAAAATTTACTTTTAGAGGTGTAGGGAAAATGGAATTAAAATTAGGAAGGTTCCTTATAGGTAAGAGTCTGAAAACTGAAGATTTAAAGGATGAAAAATTTAATGTTTTTTGGGGATTACCTATTTTATCTAGCGATCCTATATCTTCTGTAGCTTATGCTGGAGAAGAAATATTATGGGTTCTTGTACCGATAATAGGACTCATGTCGTACAAGTACATGTTTTATGCGGCTTTATGTATAGTATTTTTAATGTTTTTACTTGTATTTTCCTACAGACAAACCATAGATAACTACCCTAATGGAGGGGGGGCCTATATAGTTGCAAAAGATAACTTAGGTACTATTCCAGGACTTACTGCAGCTGCTGCGCTTTCGGTGGATTATATTTTAACTGTAGCAGTAAGCACCTCTGCGGGAACAGCAGCATTAGCTTCAGCAGTGCCTGCGTTATATCCGCATAGGGTTATCATAAGTATAGCTCTTATATTAATATTGACAATAGGAAACCTAAGAGGTATTAAGGAAGCTTCAAGAATATTTGGAGTACCTACCTATTTATTTCTAGTAGCTGTTATATCAATGATTGTTGTAGGTATTGTTAAGGTACATATATTTGGGTATGTTCCACATACGTCATATAAAATACCTGATATTACTGGAGATCTTACTTTACTTTTATTTGTTAGAGCTTTTGCAGCAGGTTGTACTGCATTGACTGGTATAGAAGCTGTAAGTAATGGTATCCCAAGTTTTAAAGAACCATCGCAAAAAAATGCAAAAAGAGTTTTAGAATTGCTTGCTTTTTTAGTCTTAACAATATTTGGTGGACTTTCTTATTTAGCAACACTTTATCATGCAGTACCCAATCCGCAAGTAACTGTTATTGCACAAATTGCTTCTCAAGTTTTTGGTACAGGCTTTATGTTTTATATACTTCAAATAACTACGGCAATTATATTAATTATGGCTGCTAATACAGCATTTACTGGATTACCTCTTCTTTTAGCTTTGATGGCTAAGGATGGATTTGTACCAAGACAATTGGCTAAAAGAGGAAAAAGATTAGGTTTTTCTAACGGAATTATTGTTTTAGCAATTTTAGCATCTATATTAGTAATAATATTTAAAGGTGATACACATCTTCTTTTACCTTTATATGCTGTTGGTGTATTTATATCATTTACATTATCACAGTCAGGTATGTTTACAAAATGGTTAAGAGGTAAGCAAAAAGGATGGAGACATAAAGCATTTATAAATGGCTTAGGAGCTCTAGTAACTTCTATAATGGTAATTATAATAGGAATAACTAAATTTGTGCATGGAGCATGGATTGTTTGTGTACTTATACCGATACTTGTTTATATTATGATCAAGATAAAATGCCATTATAATAAAGTAGCAGAACAATTGAAGTTAAACATTAATCAAAAACCTAAAGCGATAAATTTTGCAGAGCAAAAAAGATACGCAATAGTTCCAATCGATACTTTAAATAAGTCTTTCTTAAAAGCGCTAAATTACGCTAGGACTATGTCAGATAACATAATTGTTTTTCATGTGTCTGTAGATGATGTAGCTACTGCAAAGCTACTTAAAAAATGGGACGAGTATAATGTTGGTATTCCTATAATAGTAAAAAAATCACCATATAGAAACGTAGTAGGTCCTTTAGTTAAATTTATTGAGTCAGAAGAATATGCAGCGGGTCCTAGGGATATAGTAACTGTAGTAATGCCGCAGTTTATAACTACTAAATGGTGGGGAAATATTCTTCATAATCAAACTGCATTATTTGTTAAAACTATGCTTTTAAAAAGAAGAAATATTGCTTTTGTTACTATTCCATATATAATATTTGAAGAATAAAATTAAAGAGGGATTTTCCCTCTTTAATTTTTTATGCTATTTAAAGTAAGTTATATAGGTTTCCGCGGTAGAAACTTAACTTATACTCCGGGATATATTACTATACTTTGTCACGTTAAATATTTTTAATTAGTCTAAAGCTCAAATTTGAAAAAAACCTAAGAACTTTGATAAACTCGCTATGCTCAAACAATCTAAAGTTCTAAGGTTTTTTCAAATTTTCGCTAAGACTAATAAAAAATATTTAAATGTGACTTCAGTATTAGTAATATATCCCTACGTATAAGTTAAGTTTCCAGCTAGGAACCCTATAAATTATATAGTAGTTTCAATTATAAAGTAAGAATTAGATAGAGTTTATATTAAATTTATAAACAACTATGGTATTATATATTTATGTTTAATTTCAGTATTTAGAGATAAATTTTTATATATGTTATATATTAAAATTGGAGGCTAACATGAAAAAATGTGTTTTGAGAAATGGCGTTAAGTTAATATATGAGCATAGAGAAACGGAAATAACGTCCTTTTGTATAGGATTTAATGCAGGAGCACAGGAAGAGATAAGGGGTTTTAAATTAGGGGTTGCTCATGCTGTAGAACATATGATATATAAGGGTACAGTTAATAGAAGTGAAATGGAAATTAATAAATTATGTGACGAAATTTTTGGATTCCAAAATGCCATGACAAACTTTCCTTATGTAGTTTACTATGGGACTTGTCTTTCACAGGATTTTGAAAGAGGAATTGAACTCTTTTCAGATATACTCTTAAATCCCAGGTTTCCTAAAAATGGATTTAAAGAAGAAATGAATATAATACTACAGGAACTTAAAGAGTGGAAGGATGATATTCAGCAGCATTGTGAGGATAGTCTTTTATATAACGCCTTTAATAAAATAAGAATTAAGGATTTGATAATTGGAAATGAGCGAAGCATAGAACATATTAAAATAAAAGATATAGAAGAATTTTATAAAACTTACTATACTCCAAATAACTGTGTAATTAGTGTATGTTCTTCTCTACAATTTAATGAGGTTCTTGAAACTATAAACAACTATTTTGAATGTTGGGAAACAGCGTTTAATCCAATAAAAAAAGAAGAATATGAAGACAACAATGAAGGTATATTTGTGGAAAAAGTACCGGGTATCACTGGTGCAAAAATACAATATATCTTTAAAATAGATTCCTTAGATGAAAATGAAATAAAAGCTCTAACTTTATTTAATGAGGCCTTTGGGGATGGAACAAGCAGTATACTATTTGAACAAATAAGAACTAACAATGGCATGGCTTATGAAGTTAGGAGCAGTATAAAAAATGAAAGAGGAATAAAACTTTTTACTATAAGTATGGGAACTTCTTCTTGCAACGTAGAAAAAGCTATACAACTTGTAGATAAAAGTATTGAAAACATAAAAAATAAAAAAGCATACTTTAATGAAGATAACATAAGACAATTAGGTAAAAGAACAAATCTAAAAAGACAACTTAAGCTTGAAAAATCTATTCAGCTTTGTAAAGAGCTAACAACTTATGAACTAATGTATGGTTCAGCTGAAAAAGTGTATAATGAAGTTAGTAATTTAGAACTTATTAATGAACAAGATATACTGAAGGTATTAAATAAAATATTAAAGAAACCTACTGTGCAGGTTATACTTCCTAGTTAGGTATAATTTTTTAGAAGAAAGAGGTGATACTTTGAAAGAAAGATGGATGCTAAGACGTTCTAGTACTGACACAAAAAAACTTTCAAGTTGTACAGGTGTAAGTGAAATTATAGTTTCTATATTAGCTAATAGAGGAATTAATACAGAGGAAAAAATAAGAAGATTTATGAATCCTTCCATTGAATATATGTATAATCCTTTCTTGATGAAAGATATGGATATGGGTACTAACATTATTATAGATTCAATAAAACAAGGGAAAAAGATTGTAGTATACGGGGATTATGATGCAGATGGAATAATAAGTACATATATTCTGTATTCTGCGTTATTGAGATGTGGTGCAGCAGTAAAATATCATATACCTGATAGGATTACAGAAGGATATGGTATTAATAGTGATAGTGTAAAGGAACTTAAGGAAGATGGTTATGAGGTTATAATTACTTGTGATAACGGTATATCAGCAATAGAACAGATTAAGTTAGCAAAAGAACTTAATATGACTGTCATAGTTACAGACCACCATGATATACCTTTTATTGAGAGGGAAGATGGGGCAAGAGCATTTATAGTTCCAGAAGCAGATGCGGTAATAAATCCTAAGCAGCAAGATTGTCAGTATCCTTTTAAGCTGTTGTGTGGAGCAGGTGTGGCATTTAAATTTTCTCAAGTATTATATGAAAAGCTTGGTATAAGCAAAGAAGAGGCCTATAAGTTTTTAGAATTTGCAGCTATAGGTACTATATGTGATGTGGTGGACTTAATAGATGAAAATAGGATTATTGCTAAGAATGGTTTGAAGTTATTGAATTCCAGTGAGAATATTGGTATAAAATCCTTAATTAAACAGACTTCATTAGAAGGAAAAAAAATTAGTTCTTATCATATAGGTTTTGTAATTGGTCCCTGTATAAACGCCACAGGACGACTAGAAAGTGCAGTATTAGCCTTAAAACTTCTGTTATGCAAGGATGAAAAAGAAGGGGAAGCGCTTGGAAAAAAATTGCATAACCTTAATATTGAAAGACAAAATATGACCATGGATAGTGTAAACAAAATTATAGAAACAGTAGAAACCTCAAATCTGAAAAAAGATAAGGTTTTAGTTGTGTATAGACCAGAGGTACATGAAAGTATAGCTGGTATAGTAGCAGGAAGATTGAAAGAAAGGTATAATCTCCCTTGTATAGTACTCACCAAGGGCGAGAAGATGCCTAAGGGATCAGGAAGATCAATTGAAGAATACAACATGTTTGAGGAACTTGTCAAATGTAAATCACTTATTGAAAAGTTCGGTGGTCATCCTTTAGCTGCTGGGTTATCAATTATGGAAAAAAATATAGATGAACTTAGAAGAATGTTAAATAATAATTGCAGTTTGGAAGACTTTGACCTAGTTCCTAAAATAAGAATAGATAAACAGCTAGAATTAAAGTGGTTATCTTACAAATTAATTCAGGATATAGAACTACTTGAGCCCTTTGGTAAAGGAAACTCATCACCAATATTTGCAGAAAGAAATATTAATATATTTAAAGTATACTTTATTGGAAAAGAAAAAAATATACTAAAACTCTTCTGTAGATCGGTTGGTAGTCTAGGGAAAATAGATGCCATATGTTTTGATGGGGGAGAAAAGTTTAAAGAAATTGTATCACAGGCATATGGGGATGAAAAACTTAAAGAAATTTTAAATAGTAATACCGCAAATATGAATATGGATTTAGTATTTACTCCATCTATTAATGAATATAATGGAAATACTAGCATACAATTAATTGTTAAAGATTTTAGGTTATCATAGTAAATAATTATGGAAATATAAAATATAGAAGGAATTTTTTAGAATATATAGAATATATAGAATAAATAATATGGTATTTTATTTTTGGGGGAAGATTTCATGGAAAACTCTATAAACAGTATATTAGCAATAAATAATTTGTCAGAGACAATATTAGATGCTTTGCCTAATTTTATATATATAACTGATAAAAATGGAGATGTAGTTTATATCAATAAAGCAGGATTAGTGGAGTTATCTAAACTTAAACTTGAAAGCTTAAAAAATGCCTATGAGTTCTTTTATGAACGTGAGGTTTGTTCGGAAAATGGTCAACAACCTAACGTTAAGTATTATCCGTTAGATAAAACGTTAAATGATAAAGAGGAAATTACAAACTTAGTTTTAAAATTTCACATTGATAATGAAACACTGTATTTTTCAGTATCTAGTTTTCCGTTAATTAAGGATAACATCTCGGTGGGTGCAGTAATAACTTTGAGAGATATTACTAATGATTACTTACAAAGATTAAAAATTAAAAATGAAAGAGAAAAGTTTTTAGAACTTTCCACTGAATTAAAAACCAAGTGTGACATTATAGAGATATTAAGAAACCGAGAAAAGGAACACCTTATGCACTTAAAAGATGTTATAAACAATATTTCTGAGGGTATAATGGTGGTAGAAACCAATGAGAGAATAAGTTTATGCAATAAGGCTGTTTTTAATATTTTAGATTTAACTGCTATAGAACTTGTAAATCCTAAAAAATTTATAGATAAGTATGAAGTTACAATTATCGATCATGAAGAACAGAATTTAAAAAACATATACGTTTCGTACATAAAGGGTAAAAAACCTATCAATAATGCCGTAGTGAAACTAAAAGAGAAGAAAAGTTTGGAAATAAAGTATATAGAGGTAAATAGCGCTCCTATAATAAATAAGAATGATGAGCTAGTTTATACTATACTTACAATAAAAGATATAACAGAAACTAAGCTGCATCAGATTAATGCTGAAGAACAAGCTGATTTTGTGCGAGATGTGGTAAATACGGTAGATGTGCCTATTGCTGTAGTTGATTATCCAAGTATAAAGTACAGATTAGTTAACGCAAAATATGAAGAAATAATGGGTTATAATATTTACAAGAGTATTAATAGTGAAGGGTCACTTGATGATTCTTATAGGAAGGTCAGATATATTAACCATGATCTACATAAAATATTAGTTAATGTTGGGGAAAAATATAAGCCGTATACTATAAGTCCTTATAAGGTAAAAGACTATAAAGGAGATGACAGATTTTATAAGATAAAGTTTGTTCCTTGTAAAAATAAAGATAACAGTACAAGAATTCATATTCATGGGTCTGATGTAACAGAAGAAATAAATCATAATATTGAATTGGAAAAGATAACTCAATTAAAAGATGAATTTTTTACTATAATATCTCATGAATTAAGAACGCCCTTAACAATAATGTACTCTTCACTTCAACTTGCCTACGATGTGTATAATAAGGAAATAACGCCTAATATAGATAAGACTCTGGCGAGAATAAGTCAAAATTGTAGCAGATTGTTAAAGCTTATTAATAATGTACTAGATATATCAAAAGCAGAAGCTGGATTTCTTGCAACAAACAGTTCAGATTTTGATCTTATATATGTTAGTGAAACTATTGTAAATTTAGCGAACTCTTATGCAACTAGTAAGGGCATAGAATTAATATTTGATACTAATGAAGAGGAGTGTAATGTAAGATTAGATAAGGATAAATATGAAAAAATTCTACTTAATCTGTTATCAAATGCTGTAAAATTTACCCCGGAAGGACAGAAGGTCATAGTTTGTTTAAATATAGAGGAAGATTATTTTTATCTGTCTGTAAAAGATTTTGGAGTAGGCATACCAAAAGATAAAATAAACTCTATATTTGATAGATTTGCACAAATTAATAGCTCCTTATCTAGAAGAGCTGAAGGAACTGGAATTGGATTAGCTCTTGTTAAAAAATTCATAGAGCTGATGAACGGAGAAATTAAGGTAATAAGCGAAAATGGTAAAGGAACGGAATTTATTGTAAAGTTTAAAAAAGAAAATGTTGAAGTAAATCATATAAATAATTATGCTATATTAACAGAAAATATTGATGAAAGAATAAATACGGAGTTTTCAGATATAAACTAAAGAATAGTAACTAGTAACAAGTAACTAGTAACAAGTAGCTAGTAACTAGTAACAAGTAGCTAGTAACAAGTAGCTAGTAACAAGTAGCTAGTAACAAGTAGCTAGTAACAAGTAACTAGCAACTAGCAACTAGTAACTAGCAACTAGCAACTAGTAACTAGCAACTAGCAACTAGCAACTAGTAACTAGCAACTAGCAACTAGCAACTAGTAACTAGCAACTAGTAACAAGTAACTAGTAACTAGCAACTAGCAACTAGCAACTAGTAACTAGCAACTAGCAACTAGCAACTAGCAACTAGTTACTAGCTACCATTTTCCTATCAGGTTTCTCTCATACTCTTCTATCATTTCTATAATAGTCATACTACTATAATTACAAACTGAATTAAAGTTGTTTTTATTATTTATTCTTGATAAGTTTTCCATAGTAATTTCAATTTTTAGTTTATCTAAACCTTCTTTAGCTTTTGAGAATAGGATGTTTTTATACATCATCAATACCTCCTCAAAAAAATATAATATACTTAACGACATTAGCATATATATACATATATTATGTGCCAGGTGTATTTAATTTAAGTGAAGAAATATATTCCAGCTACGTGCTTCAAAGCCTAAGAAGCTCTAAAACTTGCTCAGGGTCAAATCAAACTCGCTACACTCAAACAATGATTTGCCCTATCTTCACTGCGTTAAGAGCTTCTAAGGCTTCCACGCAATGTAGCTTTCCATATTTTTCTTCACTTAAATTAAATGCACTCTTATGTCCCTTCATAATTGTTTGTAGTAAAAAAGTATAGTATTATATAAAGATGGGAGTATTATAGCGGGTAGTCATCGGATAAAGTGAAAACTAATAAGTGGGAATATATTTTACCAGTTTCTAAAGTTGGGAGGAAATATAGTTTGAAAAAAATAATTATGACTGGTGGAGGATCAGCAGGGCATGTTACGCCAAATCTTGCGCTTGTACCAAGACTAAAAGAGTTAGGATATGAGATAAAATATATAGGTACTAAAGATGGTATAGAAAGAAAAATAATAGAAGAAGCAAACTTAGAGTATCATAGTATATCAAGTGGAAAATTAAGAAGGTATTTTGATATAAAAAATTTCACGGACCCTTTTAATGTTATAAAGGGTATATTGCAGGCAATTATAATAATAAAGAAGGAAAAGCCTAACATTGTTTTTTCAAAAGGTGGATTTGTATCAGTTCCAGTAGTTATAGCCGCTCACTTAAGTAGAATACCCGTTATAGCACATGAATCTGATATAACACCAGGGCTTGCAAATAAGTTATGTATTCCATATTGTACAAAAGTCTGTGTAACATTTCCTGAATCTATCAATCATATAAGTAAAAATAAAGCAGTACTCACAGGTACACCTATAAGAAAAGCGTTATTAGAAGGAAGTAAAAGCCTAGGGAGAAAATTGTGTAATTTTCAAGATAACAAACCAGTACTTCTCATAATTGGTGGAAGCTTAGGATCTAAATTTATAAATGATATTATAAGAAAAAAATTAGATCAACTACTTTATAAATATAATATTATACACATTTGTGGTAAGGATAACGTTGATAAAAGGCTTGAAGGGAAAAAAGGTTACAGACAGTTTCAATACATAAGTGATGAAATGCCACACATAATGAATGCAGCTGATATAGTTGTTTCTAGAGCTGGCGCAAATGTTATTTTTGAACTTTTAGCCTTAAAGAAACCTAATCTGTTAATTCCTCTTTCAAAAAAATCTAGCAGAGGAGACCAGATTTTAAATGCGGCTTCTTTTGAAAAAAGCGGTTATAGCATAGTAATTCAAGAGGATAGTTTAGATGAGAATAAGCTAATTGATAAATTAGACGAATTATATGTAAATAGAAGCAAATATATAAACAATATGAATTCTAGTCCTACAAAAAATGGAGTAGAAGCAATAATTCAATTAATACAGAAATATGCTTTATGTAATAAATAATTCAAAAATAAACAACTTGAAATATAAGAAAATTTATTATAATCTAAAAATAGGAGTTTATTCAGAAAAAATAACTAATAACGATTAAACAACTATAAGTATAAAACAGAAGTAAATTATTAAGTATTACAGATAAAAACTGTGCCACATTTTAAATTATGGGCAAAAAATATGAAAAATTAATTTTACATATAGTAAATTTTATTGTATATTAGAAGTATGGTAGTTTTAAGCGTTATTTATATTAAATTTTCAATTATATGGTTATAAAATTAAAGTATTATTAATGCAGTGGTATGACCAAAAAAACATATCTGTATTATAATTAATATAGGTTCTGTATCATAAAATTAATATATAAATTATGAAGTTGATTGTTTTTGTTTTATCAAAGTTTATTAATGAAATATGTAGTTTTATGTAAAGCTGCATAATCTCATAATATATAAATTCAATTATATAAAATACATCAAATATATAAAATACATTAAAGAAAGAGGGAATTTTTTATGAGAAAAATGAAGACTATGGATGGAAACACTGCTGCAGCTCATATATCTTATGCATTTACTGATGTAGCAGCTATCTACCCTATAACTCCATCTTCACCAATGGCAGAGCACGTTGATGAATGGGTTGCTCAAGGAAGAAAAAATATTTTTGGACAAACTGTCAAAGTAATGGAAATGCAATCAGAAGCCGGTGCTGCTGGTGCTGTTCATGGTTCATTACAAGCTGGTGCATTGACTACTACATATACTGCATCACAAGGTCTTTTACTTATGATTCCTAATATGTACAAGATCTCTGGTGAACTTTTACCAGGTGTTTTACATGTATCAGCAAGAGCTCTTGCTACAAACTCATTAAACATCTTTGGTGATCACCAAGACGTTATGGCTTGTAGACAAACTGGTTTTGCAATGCTTGCAGAAAGTTCAGTTCAACAAGTTATGGATCTTTCAGCAGTTGCTCACTTAGCAGCAATAAAAGGAAGAGTTCCATTTGTAAACTTCTTTGATGGATTCAGAACTTCACATGAAATTCAAAAAATAGAATTATTAGAATATGATGAATTAGCAAAATTAGTTGATATGGATGAAGTAAAGGCATTCAGAAGAAGAGCTTTAAATCCAGATCATCCAGTAACAAGAGGAACAGCTCAAAACCCAGATATATACTTCCAAGAAAGAGAAGTTGTTAACAAATACTATGATGCACTTCCAGAAATAGTTGAAGGCTACATGGCTGAAATCACTAAGTTAACAGGAAGAGAGTATCACTTATTTAATTATTATGGAGCACCAGATGCTGAAACAATGATAATAGCTATGGGTTCTATATGTGATGCTATAGAAGAAACAATAGACTATTTAGTAGCTAAAGGAGAAAAAGTAGGTTTATTAAATGTTCATTTATATAGACCATTCTCATTAGAACACTTCTTTAAATATATACCAAAGACAGTTAAGAAAATTGCAGTTCTTGATAGAACTAAAGAACCAGGATCAGCTGGAGAACCTTTATACTTAGACGTTAAGAATGCATTCTACGGAAAAGAATGGCAACCAGTAATAGTTGGAGGAAGATACGGATTAGGATCAAAAGATACTGTTCCAGCTCATATCCTTCCAGTGTTTGAAAACTTAAAAGCAGATAAGCCTAAAGATGGATTCACAATTGCTATTGTTGATGATGTAACTAACACTTCATTACCAGTAGGAGAAGATATAGATACAACACCAGCTGGAACTTCAGCTTGTAAGTTCTGGGGTCTTGGATCAGATGGTACTGTTGGAGCAAACAAGAGTGCTATAAAGATCATAGGAGACAAAACAGACATGTATGCACAAGGTTACTTTGCATATGACTCAAAGAAATCTGGTGGTATAACAGTTTCACACTTAAGATTTGGTAAGACTCCAATTAAGTCACCATACTTAATAAACAAAGCTGATTTCGTAGCTTGTCATAACCAATCTTACGTTTATAAGTATAACGTATTAGAAGGATTAAAGAAGGGTGGTAAATTCTTACTTAACTCTATCTGGACTCCAGAAGAAGTTGAAACACACTTACCAGCATCTATGAAGAAATTCATAGCTGAAAATGATATAGAATTCTTTACATTAAATGCTGTTAAGATAGCTCAAGAAATAGGTCTTGGCGGAAGAATCAACATGATAATGCAATCTGCATTCTTTAAGATTGCTAATGTTATTCCAGTTGAAGATGCTATAAAATACCTAAAAGATGCAGTTGTAACTTCTTATGGTAAGAAGGGACAAAAAGTTGTTGATATGAACAACGCTGCTATTGATAAAGGTGTTGAATCAATAGTTAAGATAGATGTTCCAGCATCATGGAAAGACGCTGCAGATAAAGATGAAGCAGCTGCTACAGTTGAAGTTCCAGAGTTCATAAAGAATATAGTAAATCCAATGAACAGACAAGATGGAGACAAACTTCCTGTAAGTGCATTCATAGGAATGGAAGATGGTACATTCCCTCAAGGAACTGCTGCATATGAAAAGAGAGGAATAGCTATAAATGTTCCAGAATGGCAAATGGATAAGTGTATACAATGTAACCAATGTTCATATGTATGTCCACATGCTGCAATAAGACCAATTCTTGTAAATGAAGAAGAATTAGCTAAAGCACCAGCTACATTTGAAGCTAAAGATGCTACAGGAGCTAAAGGACTTAAGTTCAATATGGCTATATCACCACTTGATTGTTCAGGTTGTGGAAACTGTGCTGACATATGTCCAGCTAAAGAAAAGGCTCTTGTTATGAAGCCTCTTGATACACAATTAGAAAAGACTGCTGCATGGGATTATGCTATGACAGTATCACATAAAGAAAACCCAATGAATAAATTCTCTGTAAAGGGAAGCCAATTTGAACAACCATTACTTGAATTCTCAGGCGCATGTGCTGGTTGTATGGAAACTTCATACGCTAAACTTGTTACTCAATTATTTGGTGACAGAATGATGATAGCTAATGCTACTGGATGTTCATCAATTTGGGGAGCATCAGCACCAGCAACTCCATACACTGTTAACCACAGAGGACATGGACCAGCTTGGGCTAACTCATTATTTGAAGATAATGCTGAGTTCGGTATGGGAATGTTCCTTGGAGTTCAACAAGTAAGAGACAGATTAGCTATTAAAGCAGAAGAAGCTATAAACAGCGGCGTAAGTGCAGAATTAAAAGCAGCTCTTGAAGACTGGAAAGTTAACATGAATGTTGGAGAAGGTTCAAGAGAAAGAGCTGATAAAGTAATAGCTTTACTTGAAGCTGAAAAAGGAAACAATGCGTTACTAAATGAAATATATGAAGATAAAGATTTCTTAGTTAAGAGATCACAATGGATATTCGGTGGAGACGGTTGGTCATATGATATAGGATACGGTGGAGTGGACCACGTTCTTGCATCAGGAGAAGACGTAAATATATTTGTATTTGATACAGAAGTTTACTCAAATACTGGTGGACAATCTTCAAAAGCAACTCCAGCTGCTGCTATAGCTAAATTTGCAGCTAGTGGTAAACATACTAAGAAAAAAGATCTTGGTATGATGGCTATGAGCTATGGTTATGTTTATGTAGCACAAATTTCTATGGGAGCTGATAAGAACCAAACATTAAAGGCTATCCAAGAAGCTGAAGCATATCCAGGACCATCATTAATAATAGGTTATTCTCCATGTATCAACCACGGATTAAGAGTTGGTATGGGTAAGAGCCAATTAGAAGGTAAGAAAGCTGTTGAATGCGGATACTGGGCTATGTACAGATTCAATCCTGCACTTAAAGAACAAGGAAAGAATCCATTTACATTAGATTCAAAAGAGCCAACAGGAGACTTCAGAGAATTCTTAATGGGCGAAGTAAGATACGCTTCACTTGCTAAACAATTCCCAGAAGCAGCAGAAGCATTATTCGAAAAGACTCAAAGAGATGCTATGGAAAGACTTGAAGGATACAAGAAGCTTGCTGCTAATCAATAGTTTATAATAAAAAAGATGAGGTGTTTCACCTCATCTTTTTTATTGTAGGTGCCCAATCCCAGAACTTGACACATACCCGGGAATATAATAACAATTCTTCGATACCATAAATACTTTTTTTATAGTCTAAAGCTTGTGTTTAAAAAGTAGTTAAGACCTTTGATAAACTCGCGACCCTCAAACATATCTAAAGGTCTAAACTCCTTTTCAAACACTTCGCTAAGACTATAAAGAAAAGTATTTAAATGATCTTCAGAATTGTTATTATATTCCCTAGTATAAGTTAAATTTTCACAAGTGGGCCCAATAAGTTAATTAATAACAAAAATTTAAATATAAATTAAAAAAAACCCTTTTAATATTATAAGATTAAGGGTAAAATTAGAACATAACACTAAAAGGAGGTGAAAAATCCTGAGTTTAACTGGGAGAGAGAAAAGCTCAATCCTATTTTAGTGAGTATATGAATTACTTATATACTAAATGCTAGGTTAATTCAGGAATATGTTATGGATAAAGAAAATTTAAATGAATGCGGCTGCGGTTGCGGAGAAGGAAATAATAACTCTTGCGGATGTGGAGAACACGAGCATGGTCATGATCACGAATGTGAATGTGGCTGCGAAGAACATGAAAATCTAATAGTAGATTTAGAAGATGAAAATGGAAATATAGTTCCTTGTGAAGTTATAGATGGATTTGAATACAAAGACAATGAATATGCTATAGTACAACATCCAGATAACGGATCAGTTTTCCTATTCAAAGTTGTAGGAGAAGGTGAAGAAGGAGAACTTGTAATTCCAGATGATGCAGAATTTGAAGAGGTATCATCTTACTATGAACAACTAATGTCAGAAGAAAAATAAAATGAAATTATTAGAAAAGTCGATGCTAAATATTAGCAGCGACTTTCTTTATAAAATGACTTTAAAGAGAGGTACTTATTTTGGAAAGATTAGCTATATTCGATGTGGATTATACCTTGACTAAAAGGGAAACCTTAATGGAATTTTATATGTTTATGATGAAGAAAAATCCTAGTCTTATAATTCATGCACCTAGAGGGATAGTATCAACTATACTATATCTTCTAAAAATATATGACTCTAAGAAAGCTAAGGAAAATTTCATCGCTTTTATAGATGGAATAGAAGAAGAGAGCATGAAGCAATTAGTGGAAGAATTCTATGAACAAAGACTAAGTAAAATACTCTATAATGACGCTATAGATACTATGAAAAAACTTAAAGCTGAAGGATGTAAAATATATCTTATTTCTGCATCTGCTGAATTTTACTTAAATGAATTATATAAAATAAAAGAAGTTGATAAAGTAATAGGTACAAGGTTTACCTGTAAAGATGGAAAATATAATAGAATAATATCTGGAGAAAACTGTAAGGGTGAAGAAAAGGTAAGAAGATTAATGGAAGTATTAAAAGAAGAAAAAATTGAAGTGGATTATGAAAATTCATACATGTTTTCTGATTCTTTAGCAGATTTGCCTTTGTTTAATCTAGTGGGTAATCCATATTTAATTAATTATAAAAAAGCACATGATAAAATAAAAATCTTAAAATGGAAATAACTAATGAGCACTATAAATGAAGTTAATTTGCTAGTCGAAAGTTGGAAGTGCTTTATGATATAATTATTTTAAAGCTTTCTTTGCTTAATTGTGCAATAAAGATAACCTTTGTTGTAACTAATATGTAACCGAAAGAGAGGCTATAAGTATGAGCGAATGCTTTAGTAAATATTTTTTATATAATGATAACATTGAACAATGTAACAAGTTTGATGAAAACTTATTAGTTACGGGAAAATCTTTATATGAAGTTATAAGAATAATTAATGGTAAGCCTTTATTTTTGGAAAGGCATCTTAATAGGTTAACTAATTCGGAAAAAATTACAAACCTAAGGTTATGGCTTGGAGAGAATGAACTAAAAGAAAGAATAAGGAGTTTAATTAAAGCAAATAATTTTACTGAAGGAAACATAAAGCTTATATTTAATTTTAATACTGACAATGTTTTCTTAGCTTATTTTGTTAAACATCACTATCCAGAGAAAGAAAAATATGAAAAAGGTGTGCCAACAATACTTTATCATGGTGAAAGAAATAATCCTAATGCAAAAGTTATAAATAGTAATTTTAGAGTTGCTGTAGATAAAGAAATAAAAGATAAAGGAGCTTTTGAAGCTATATTAGTTGATAGAAACGGTTATATTACAGAAGGCAGTAAATCTAATATTTTTATGATAAAAGATGAAAAGGTTATTACTGCACCTATAGAGGGAGTACTTCCAGGTGTAACAAGAGAGGTTATAATTGAAGTTTGCAAAAATATGGGCATAAAAGTACAGGAAGAGAAGGTGCACTACAACGATTTAAAAGATTTAGATGCTCTATTTATTTCTGGAACTTCACCTAAAGTATTGCCTATAAGTTGTGTTAATGATATAGAATTTAATTCTGCTAAGAATGAAACTGTAATTAAAATTATGAATGCATATAATGAAGCTGTAAAAAACAACATAGAGTAAAGCTTACATTAAATAAATAAATTTTAAGTATTAGGCAGGAAAGTTGATGTTTTATGCCAAAACTTTCAGCTAGATATTTTCAATTTAAAAGTCGTTTGGAGTTGAAGTAGATGGAAGTTTATAATATAAAAAAAGTTCTTAATAACAACGTAGTTATAGCAGAAAAAGAAAAGGAAGAACTAATACTCATAGGTAAGGGAATTGGCTTTGATTTTAGTAAAAGTAAAGAGATCCCAGAAGAAAGAGTTGAAAATGTTTTTGTAAAACAGACTGCAGCTATAGGAGAAAATTATCAAAAAGTATTAGAAAAAATAGATAGTTCTATAATTGGAATTTCAGAAGAAATTATACACTTAGCAGAGAAAAAACTTAATTTAAAGCTAAATAAAGCTATACATGTATCATTACCAGATCATATAAGTTTTGCGCTTAAGAGATTAGAAAAGGGATTAACCATAAAAAACCCTTTTCTAAGAGAACTGAATATACTTTATCCAACAGAATATAATTTAGCATTACATGCTTTAGAGATAATAAATTCTAGATTTCATAGTAGTCTTCCAGAAGATGAGGCTGGCTTTATATGCTTGCATATAAAAGCTGCAATTACACAAAAAGACGTAGCTCAATCTTTAGATTATACTAAAAAAATAGGACAGATAGTTAATGTAATTGAGAAGTTACTAGGTAAAAAACTAGAGAAGAACTCATTAGTTTATATAAGAACAATAACACACATAAATTTTATGATAGAGAGAATTGAAGAGGATAAAACCATAAAAAATCATTTACTTGATACCATAAAAAAAGAATTTTATTATGAATACAACTTAGCAGTTAAGGTTGCTATGAAAATAGAGGATTTATTCGACTTAAAGGTGCCAGAAGATGAAATAGCGTATATAGCCCTTCATTTAAAAAGGTTATCGGAATAATTATAATAATTAGGAGTTAGTAATTATGAAAAAGATTTTTGTGGTATTGCAAAAAATAGGTAGAGCATTAATGCTGCCTGTATCAGCATTACCAGCCGCAGGATTATTATATAGATTTGGACAACCAGATTTATTAAACATGCCCTACGTAGCAAAAGCGGGAGATGTTATATTTGGAAATCTTCCTATGATTTTTGCAGTAGGTGTTGCAATAGGATTTTCAAATGGAGAAGCCGTAGCGGCATTAGCCGCAGTTATGGGGGAGCTTATTCTAGAAGGAATTATGAAGCTGGCTACTGATAACGTTGTTAGTGAAACAGCACTAAAATTAGCTTCTGCACAGAATATGAAAATAGAAGCATTTATGAACACATCAGCCTATACGGAAATAGTAAAAAATACTACTATTGATATGGGTGTATTTGGTGGAATTGTGATAGGTATTATGTCTGCGGTACTATATAAAAAATTCTATAATATAAAATTGCCACAGGTTTTAGGCTTTTTTGGAGGAAAGAGGTTTATACCTATAATAACATCATTAGCAGCACTGTTATTTGCAGTTATAGGAGTTGCAGTGTGGATTAATGTACAAGATGACATCAACGTATTTGCTGCCTGGGTATCTACTTCAAATTTTGGACCGGCTTTTTATGCTGCTGGAAAAAGGTTGTTAATTCCACTTGGACTACATCACATGTACTATCCGGCATTCCTATATCAAATTGGCTCCTATACTGCTTATGACGGTATAACTTACTTTGGAGACTTTCCTAGATATTTTCATGGAGATCCTGAAGCAGGCATTTTCATGGCATCAGAATATCCGGTATTAATGTTTGGACTTCCAGGAGCAGCTCTAGCTATAATTGCTGCAGCTAAGCCTGAGAATAGAAAAAAAGTTTTAGGTATAATGGTTTCCGCAGCTTTTGTATCATTTTTAACGGGAATAACGGAACCCATAGAATTTTCTTTTATATTTGTAGCACCAATACTTTTTATTTTTCATTTATTAGCTTCTTTTACAGCTGGAATTATTACATCTATGTTGCACATAAGATTAGGGTATACTTTCTCTGCATCTTTTGTTGACTATGTTATTGGATACAAATTTGCAGAAAACCCATTGCTGATTTGGCCTGTGGGAATAGTATATTTTCTATTATATTTTGTAGTGTTTTACAGTTTTATAAAAGCTTTAAATATTGCTACACCGGGTAGAGAGGAGAAAGCTGATTCATTTGTTTCAATAACAAATGAATCAGGATTAAAAAGAGCAATGACTATTTTAACTGCTGTTGGAGGTAAGGATAACGTAGAAGATTTAGATGCATGTATAACAAGACTTAGGATAACGCTAAAAGATTTAAAAGCTGTAGATACTTCTATGTTAAAGGAGACAGGTGCAGCAGGTATATTACAGATAGAAAACAGTGTACAAATAATATATGGAACAGAGGCAGAGAAGATTAAGGATGAAGTTAAAGCTGCTATGAATACTAAATATATTTCCAATGACTTAGAGGATAAAATAGATTTAAAAACAAGTAAAAAAGTAAGTGTAGAATTGACTAGTCCAATAAAAGGAGAAATAATAAAGTTGGAAGATACACCAGATCAGGTGTTTGCAGAAAAAATTCTAGGAGATGGGTTTGCTGTTAACCCACAAGATAATAAGGTTTATGCACCGGTAGATGGAGTAATAGAATTGTTATTTCCAACTAAACATGCAATTGCTTTGAAAACTGACCACGGAATAGAGATACTTATTCATGTGGGAATAGAAACAGTTAGATTAAATGGGGATGGATTCACAGCACATGTAAAGCAGGGCCATAAGGTGAATAAGGGTGATTTACTAATATCTTTTGATGAAGAGATATTGCGAAAGAAAGCTAAAAGTATTATTTCACCTATAGTAGTAACTAATATGAATTTAGTATCAGATATAGCTGTTAAGTTTGGTAAAAAAGATTGTAAGGATGTTGTTGCAATAATTAACATAAAATGATACAAGTACTAAAATTTATGAATATATATTCTTATAAACTAAATGTATAAATTGAAATTGAACTTACATATGCTTAGAAAATGAGCCTTCAATTATTAAATGAAAGGCTTTTTTCTAAGCATATAGTTTTTGTATACTTATAGATACCCACAACTTAAATTTAACTTATACGTAGGGGTATATTACCAATGTTGAAGTCACATTTAAATATTTTTTATTAGTCTTAGTGAAAATTTGATAAAAAATCTTAGAACTTTAGATATGTTTGAGCATGGCGAGTTTATCAAAGTTCTTAGATTTTTCTCAAATTTGAACTTTAGACTAATTAAAAATATTTAACATGACGAAACATGGTAATATATCCGGTCGTGTAAGTTAAATTTCGGGCATGCTTATTTATATAAGATAACCAATCCATAATCATGAAACAAAATACAGAATTTAATTAAAATAAAAATTTAAGTGATAATTATGATTACTATTCAATAAGTGTTTAATTATACGATAAATAGATGGTATAATATAAGAATATGATTTAATTAATTAAAGTATGTAGAAAATACTTGTAAACTGTTACAAGTGTTAAAATTTTATAGGTATATGAATTCAGTGTTTATCTATTTGAATTTAGGTTCACTTTATATTTAGGGGTGATTATAATGAAAAAAATTTATAGTGAGTCCTCATTAGAGAAATGTTTGAAAAAGGCAAGTGGAGAGTTTAATATATTGCCTAAGGACTTAGAGTATAAGGTATTAGAAGAAAAGAAGTCCTTATTTAGAAAAAAGGTAACCATAGAAGTAGAAATTACTGACGATGATACTACAAAACAAACAGTAAATAACATATCAAATAGTAATCAAGGAACTATTAAAGTTGAAGATGGGAAGATATCCATAAAAAATCCCGAAAAAGGTGATGAACCTGCATCTATAGTAGTAGGAACTAACATAAAAGTCATGATTGATGGTAAAGAAGTAACAGGAAAAAAACAAGTTTTGGAAGAAAATATTATAGAAGTATATTTCCATGAAGAGGCACCATCAAGAGAAATGAAGTTGTCTATATCTAAAGATCAAATGGAAGCTTATGTAGAAATAGTATATAAAGCTAAAAGCATTTATAAATTAAAGGATAAAGAAGAAAGCAACAGTGTAGTTTTAGAACCGGAAATAGTATCTAAGATTGAACCTCCTAAGTATAATATTGAAGAAATTAAACGAGAGTTAACCAACAATAATATAGTTTATGGTATAATAGAAGAAAATTTCAAAAAATGTGTAGAAAATAGTAGTGAAAAAATTTTAATAGCCAAAGGGAAGCCTGTAGTAAATGGAGAAGATGACACTATAGAAATAAAGTTTAAAACCGATGATGAGTTAAGTAAATTAATTGAAGATAGCGTGGGGAACATAGATTTTAAAAGTATAGGATCCATAGAACCTATACACAAAGGAGAAACAATTGCTATAAGGCACATTGGAACTGATGGACAAGATGGGTGCGATATTACAGGTAAGGCAAAAAAGCATAAACTAGGTAAGAGATTGAAGTTAAAGATTGGAGAAGGCTGTACTATACATAACGAAAATATTATTTTAGCTTCAATAGATGGAAAACCTTGTGTAAAAAGTAATACATTTTATGTGTATCAAATACATGAAGTAAGAAGTGATGTTGACATAAAAACTGGTAATATAAAATTTATAGGAGATATAATAGTGCATGGAAGTATTAGAGAAGGCATGGAGATAGAATGCGGCAACTTCCTTACTGTAGAAAAAGATGTAGAAAGAGCCAACATTAAGGCTAAAGGAGATATAAATGTAAAAGGTAATGTTATTGCTGCTAGTATATGTGGCGGTGGTGAAGATGTAGAAAAGCTAAAGTTTCTTGATAACCTAAAAGATTTAAAACAAATGCTGATTAATCTAGAAGAAACTGTATCAGAAATACAAAAGTTCAATTTGCTTGGACAAGACAAAAAAGATGGGGAAATAATAAAAGTTTTAATAGAGAATAAGTTTAAGATGCTTCCAAAGTTATGTTTGAATATTCTTGATGATTTAAGTATTCAAAATAATAACTTTAGTGAAGAGAACTTGTTATTACTTATAAAGTCAAAGCTTCTAGGTATATCACCTATAAGCATAAAGCATTATTCGGAGTTAGACTTAATAATAGAAGCTGTAACTGAAAAGATATCAGTGTTAGAAACCACTCTTTCGCTGCCTGTAAATGTAAAATTAGAATATTGTCAGGATTCAAGTATACAAAGTTCTGGGAATATAATAATTAAAGGTAGAGGTGAATATATTTCTAAAATTATTGCTAATGGAAGTATAAAATTCACGGAAAAAAACAGTGTAGCAAGAGGTGGAATCTTAAAAGCTAAAGATGAGATAAGGTGTAGTGTTGTAGGAAGCACTGCTGGAGTAGCAACAAAGCTTCAGGTGGAAAAACATGGGCATATATGGGTTGATACTGCTTATGCTAATACTGTATTCATAATTGGTGCAAGGGAAGTAATATTAGAATCTCCAAGTAAAGATATACATGCTTATATAAATGATGAAGATGACATAGTTATAGATAAATTTTCAATATAATGAAGTTAGATTTAATACCTATTCTAAGTTTTTCAAATTAAACAATAAGGAGGAATTATAATGGATAACAATGAGGCTAAGGTATTGATATTTAATATAAATGGTGAACATTATGCAACAGATATTATGGAAGTAGAAAGAATATTGGGCTATGAAGAATCAACTAAGCTTCCGGATTCACCAGCTTTTGTAGAAGGGGTTATTAATTACGAAGGAAGTATACTTCCAGTAATATCCTTAACAAAAAGATTTAATTTAATTGGAAATGAAAAAAGAAACGATGCTAAAATTATAGTAGCTAAACAAGATGTAAATAAAATAGGTATTATTGTAGATGTAGTTTCAGAGGTTAAAGATATAAGTGTTAAAAATATAGAAGAAGCACCAGATATTGTTTCTGGTATTTCTAAGAGATACATAAAAGGATTAATTAAAATAGATGGAAAAATAATAATATTTTTAAATCTTAGTTCAATCCTTACTGAGGAAGAAAAAAGGCTTATATAATATAATTGAAAGGTGCATGTTTATGGAGATAAAGGAAATAAAAGTTGGAATTGCAGATATGAATACCGCTTCTTCTCCTGACAAAATTATAACTGTAGGACTGGGTTCATGTATTGGTATAGCTATATATGATAAAACAAAATTTTTAGGTGGACTTGCTCATATAATGCTGCCAGATAGCACTCAGTTTAACAATGTGAATAATCCATTAAAATTTGCGGACTTAGCAATTCCATTGCTTATTGAAAAAATTGAGAAAATAGGTGGTAATAGAAGAACCTTGAAAGCTAAAATAGCTGGTGGAGCATCTATGTTTAACTTTTCAGATAAAAGTATGGTGATGGATATAGGGAATAGGAATAGTATAGCTGTAAAAAATGAATTAAAGAAGTATTCTATACCTATTATTGCAGAGGATGTTGGAGGAAATAATGGTAGAACAATGATTTTTGATACCTCAGATGGTATTGTACTAATTAAAACTGTGGGCATAGGAATCAAAGAGTTATAAATTAAAATTTAATGGAGTGATATTATATTGGAAATAATAAAGATTTTAGTAGTAGATGATTCTGCATTAATGAGAAAAATTATTTCAGATATGATAAATGAAGAATCAGATATGGAAGTTATAAATACGGCAAAAAATGGAGAAGATTTAATAGCTAAGTTATCAAAAGCATTGCCAGATATTATAACATTAGATGTAGAAATGCCTAAAATGGATGGGATATCAGCATTGAGAGAGTTGAAAAAGTTAAATATTAATGTTCCTGTAATAGTTTTAAGTAGTTTTTCACAAAAAGGACCAGAACTCACAATGGAATGTCTTGCAGCTGGAGCTTTTGATTTTTTACCAAAGCCATCTGGAGCTATATCTCTGGATATAAATAAAGTAAAAAAGGAATTGACCCAAAAAATAAGAATGGCCCATGAAAAGGACCCCACTCACATTAAGAGACAAGGAAAATCTTTAAGCAGCGAATATAAAAAACTTAAAAACAGAAGCAACAGCATAACCACAGGTAAAGTTGAAGCTGTAGTTATTGGCGCTTCTACTGGAGGACCAAAAGCCTTGTATACTGTGGTAACTGCTTTGCCAGAGAAACTTGGAGTTCCTGTATTTATTGTTCAACATATGCCAGTAGGTTTCACAAAGGCTTTCGCTGAAAGACTTAATTCAAATAGTAAAATTAAGGTTGTAGAAGCTGCTGATGGAATAGCTGTGGAGAAAGATACTGTGTATATAGCACCAGGGGGATTTCATATGGAAGTTCACTCAGATATGAAAATACACTTAAATATGGAACCCACTATGTGGGGAGTGCGACCAGCTGTTGATAAATTATTTATATCAGCTTCAAAGGTATATAAATCTAAAATAGTAAGTATAGTGCTTACAGGTATGGGGAAAGATGGTTCACAGGGGACAGTAGAAATTAAGAAAAATGGTGGGACAACCATATCAGAACACAAGTCTACTTGCACCATATATGGTATGCCAAAAGCAGCATATGAAACAGGCATGGTAGATATAGTAATGCCAATTGATGATATAGCCAACGAGATAATAAGGATTGTGTCTGGTAATAGGGGGTAAATTTAATGGATATGGCTTATTTTGAGCAATGGGTTTTAAAGGAGTTTAATATAAATCTTTCTGCTTATAAATCAAATCAGCTTCACAGAAGAATAAACAGTTTAATGTCAAGAGTAGGTGCCAACAGCATAGAAGAGTATATTTCTCTGCTAAAAAAAGATGCAGTCCAAAGACAGAAATTTTTAGACTTTATAACAATAAATGTTTCTGAATTCTTTAGAAATCCTGAAATTTTTCAAGATCTTAAAGATAAATTAAAAAATGACTTATTAAAAAACAATACTTCCCTTAAAATATGGAGTGCTGCATGTTCTATAGGTGCTGAGCCGTATTCTCTAGCTATGTATTTAGACGAACTTTCACCTTCAGGAAGACATAAAATAATTGCCACAGATATAGATAGCACTATTTTGGAAAAAGCTAAAAATGGCGAATACAATGCTTCTGAAATTAAAAATGTTAAGAAAGAATATATAAGTAAATACTTTACGGAAAAAGACGATAAGTATATTATTAATACTAAGATTAAAAACATGGTTACTTTTAAAAAACATGATCTAATACTTGAAAGTTATGATAGAGATTTTGATCTAATTGTATGCAGAAATGTAGTAATATACTTTAATCAAGATATTAAGGATCAAATATATAAAAAATTTAGTCAATCATTAAAAAAGGGTGGACTACTATTTGTAGGGGCTACCGAAAGTATTTATAATTATAAAGATTATGGTTTTGAGAAGGCTTCCACATTTATATATAGGAAGCTATAAGGAGGTAGTATTATTATGGATACATCACAGTATATGTCCATGTTTTTAGAAGAATCAATGGATAACCTGCAAACGCTAAACGACTCTTTGCTTCAGTTGGAACAAGAACCCAATGATATAGATAAATTAAACGAAATTTTTAGAGTAGCTCATACTATTAAAGGTATGGCAGCTACTATGGGATTTAATACAATGGCTGAACTAACTCACAAAATGGAAGATGTGCTTTCAGAGTTTAGAGATGGACAACTTAAAGTTACACAAAAGGTTGTTACAGTTTTGTTTAAATGTCTAGATACTCTTGAACAAATGGTGAATAATATATCCGATGGAGTGGAAGAAGAGACTTCTATTGGAGAAATAATTAGAGAATTGGAATCTATTACGGAAAGTAAAGAAGAGGTCATTGTATTAGAAGAGAGTAGTATCACTAAAGAAGAGGAAGAAAATCAAGGAATAGAACTTAATGAGTATGATATTAATATAGTCAAACAAGCAGAAGAAAGAGGATATCATTCTTATGAAATAAAGTTACAGTTAAGTGAGAATACATTATTAAAGTCTGCTAGGGCTTTCTTAATATTTAAAAATCTAGAAGAGTCTGGAGAAATAATAAAATCTATACCTAATTCAGAAGATATAGAAAATGAAAATTTTGATTTTGAAATTGATTTAATATATTTATCTACAAAAGAAAAAAATGAAGTTTACGATACTTTAATAAATATATCTGAAGTAGATAAAGTTTTAATCAATAAGGTAGATGTAAAAGCTGAAAAGGTTAAAAAAATAATAGAAGAGCAGATTAAAGTGGAAGAAATAAAAGCTAAGGTTGAAAAAAAAGCAAAAGCTGTAGTTGATGAGAAGCCTGCTATTACTAATGCTGTTAATAAAGCTGGTAATTCTAAGACAACTCAAAAGGAAGCTCATAAAAAAGCTCATCAATCTGTAAGAGTTGATTTAGATAGACTTGACAAGTTTATGAATATGGTATCAGAGCTTGTTATTCATAGAACTAGATTAGAGCAGATAAGCAGCTGTCATAGATTAAATGATTTAAATGAAACCTTAGAACAAGTAGCTAGAACTACTTCAGATCTTCAAGATTTAGTTATGAAGATTAGAATGCTTCCTTTAGATAGTGTATTTAACAGATTCCCAAGAATGATAAGAGATTTATCTGTAGAGCTTGGTAAAGAAATGGAACTTATTATTCAAGGAGCAGATACAGAATTAGATAGGACTGTAATAGATGAAATAGGAGAGCCTCTTATTCACTTAATAAGAAATGCAGCAGACCACGGTATAGAATCTAAGGAACAAAGAATGAACAGTGGTAAAGATGCAGTGGGTAGAATAAGGTTAGTAGCTTACCAAGAGGGAACTAAAGCTATAATAAAGGTTGAAGATGATGGAGCAGGTATAGCTGTTGAAAAAGTAAAGGCAAAAGCAGAAAAACTTGGTATAATAACTGAAGGAATGTCTGATAATGACATTAGAAACTTAATATTTATGCAGGGCTTTAGTACAAATGAGCAGGTTACAGATATTTCTGGAAGAGGCGTTGGGATGGATGTTGTTAAAACAAAGATTTCAGCTCTTGGAGGAACTGTAGATGTTATTAGTGAAATGGGTAAAGGTTCTTCATTTATAATAAGATTACCTTTAACATTACAAATAATACAAGCATTATTGATAAAAGTAGGTCAAGAAACTATGGCTATATCTTTAGGTTATATTGATAGAGTAATAGATTATAGTGATGATTTAGTAAAAGTGACTAATAATAGAGAGGTAATTATTTACAATGGAAATGTAATTCCTCTTATAAGATTGAATAAAAGATTAGGACTCCAAAAGCCTGATAATGTAAAAAATTACATAGTAATAGTTAAAGTAGGAGAAAAGACTGTAGGGCTTATGGTAGATGGACTATTTGGACAAAAGGAAATTGTTATAAAGCCTCTTGGAAAAACACTTCAAGGGTTAAAAGAATATATAGGAGCAACAATACTTGGAGATGGACTTGTAACATTAATACTAGATGTTGCAGCCTTAATATAGGGGGGGTAAAAAAGTATATGAGTTATCAAGACCTTACTCCTATACAACTTGATGCATTAAGAGAGGTAGGAAATATAGGTACTGGAAATGCAGCTACTGCCCTATCTCAGCTTATAAATAAAAAAGTAGATATGACAGTTCCAGCAATAAATATAGTACCTTTTGATGATATATTTTCTACTATAGGTGGAGAAGAAATTGTTGTTGGAGTCATAGTAAGAGTTCTTGGGGATACCCCAGGAAACATATTATTTGTATTTGAAAAAGATACTGCTCTGCAATTAGTAGAAACATTAACTGGACAAAAAGAAGAGTATCTAAGCGAAATGGGTAATTCTGTAGTATGTGAAATCGGAAATATTATTTCCAGTTCATATATGAATGCTATAGCAAAGTTTACAGGGTTATCTATAATGCCCTCAGTTCCAGCAGTAACTTATGATATGTTAGGAGCTATTCTTTCTACAACCTTTATAGAGTCAGGACAATTTGATGATTATGTACTTGACATAGAGACAGTATTTTTACAAAATAATTCAAAAATAAGTGGGCACTTTTATTATGTACCAATGCCTGGCTCGCTTGAAAAGATTTTAAGTACACTAGGAGTTTAGTAAAACACAAAGTAGTAAATAAATTTGGAGGGAATAAAATGGCAAAAATATTAATCGTTGATGACGCTGCTTTTATGAGAATGATGATAAAGGACATATTAGAGAAAAATGGATTTGAAGTAATTGGAGAAGCAAATAATGGGTTGAAAGCGGTAGAGCTTTATAAAAAAGAAAAACCAGATGTAGTTACTATGGACATAACTATGCCAGATATGGATGGAATAGAAGCTGTTAAGGCTATTAAATCATTTGATCCAACTGCAAAAATAATTATGTGTTCAGCAATGGGTCAGCAGACTATGGTTATGGATGCAATAAAAGCTGGAGCAAGGGACTTTATTGTAAAACCATTCCAACCTGATAGAGTTTTAGAAGCAATTAAAAAAGTTATAGGATAAAGATTAAATTTTAAGTAAATTCAGGTGGAATACATAGGGGGCAGACTTGAAGCTTAACTTATACTCCGGAATATGTTGACGAACTTCAGCACTTTAAAAACTTTTAATCAGTCTAAAGTTCGTGTTTAAGAAAATCTAAGAACCTTATATAAACTCGCTACGCTCAAACA
>NZ_JABAIW010000039.1:0-48493 GCF_014231265.1 Clostridium sp. DJ247
AGTGAAGTGTTTTTAGAAAATCTTAGGAGCTTTGATATGTTTGAGGTACGAGTTTATCAATGCTTCTTAGATTTTCAAAAACACGAACTTTAGACTGATTAAAAATTTTTAACGTGCCGAAGTTTGGCAGCATATTCCGTAGTATAAGTTAAATCTCGGGCGTGGTTATCCATATATGTTAATTTCTTATTGTGATAACATGTCATCAATAGCTTTAGCAGCTTTTTTTCCAGCACCCATAGCAAGTATTACAGTAGCAGCACCAGTTACTGCATCTCCACCTGCATATACTTTTTCTCTAGAAGTTAACCCTGTTTCTTCTTCAGCTACTATGCATTTATATTTATTTATTTCTAAACCTTTAGTTGTAGAAGATATTAATGGGTTTGGTGATGTACCAAGAGACATAATTACTGTATCAACATCCATTATGTACTCTGAACCCTGAACCACTACAGGCTTTCTTCTTCCTGAAGCATCAGGCTCTCCAAGCTCCATTCTTACACATTTCATGCCCTTAACCCAACCTTTTTCGTCTCCTACAATTTCTATTGGGTTTGTAAGCACATCAAATATTACTCCTTCTTCCTTTGCATGATGTACTTCTTCCACTCTTGCAGGAAGTTCTGCTTCTGATCTCCTATATACTATGTGCACTTCTGCTCCAAGTCTTAAAGCGGTTCTTGCAGCATCCATAGCAACATTTCCACCACCTACTACAGCTACCTTTTGTCCTACTCTTATAGGTGTATCAAATCCTTCTTTAAAAGCTTTCATTAGATTACTTCTTGTTAAAAATTCATTAGCTGAGAAAACTCCATTTAGGTTTTCTCCAGGTATTCCCATGAACTTTGGAAGTCCTGCTCCAGAACCTATGAATACAGCGTCAAAACCTTCTTCTTCTATAAGCTCATCTATAGTAACAGTTCTACCAACTATAACGTTAGTTTCTATTTTAACACCAAGCTTTTTAACATTTTCCACCTCGTATTTAACTACTGTATCCTTTGGAAGTCTAAATTCTGGTATACCATAAACTAAAACTCCACCTGCTTCATGTAACGCTTCAAATATAGTTACATCGTATCCGAGTTTTGCTAAGTCTCCTGCACAGGTAAGTCCCGCAGGACCACTTCCTATTACTGCAACCTTTTTACCATTCTTAGGTTTTGTTTCCGATAAGTCCACGTTATTTTCTCTAGACCAGTCAGCTACAAATCTTTCAAGTTTACCTATAGCCACAGCTTCTCCTTTTATTCCTAAAACACATTGTCCTTCACATTGTCTTTCCTGAGGGCATACTCTTCCACAAACAGCTGGAAGTGCACTAGATTTAGCTATTACTTTAGCTGCATTTTCAATATCTCCAACTTTAACTTTAGATATAAATTCTGGTATACTTATTGACACTGGACATTTTGTAACACACTTAGGATTTTTGCAATCTAAACATCTATTTGCTTCTTGTAAAGCTTGCTCTTCATTATATCCTAGACACACCTCTTGGAAATTTGTTGCTCTAACCTTAGGTTCTTGTTCTCTAATAGGTACTCTTTTCATTCTATCCATAATATTTCCTCCTGAATTAACTCTTCTAAAAAATACTTTTTTAAATAATTGCTAAACAATTAATTACTATAAATTTAAAAATAATAATTATAAAAATACTTGATACTTATAAGTTATTTACTTATCGCAACAACAACCGCCTACATGTTTATGACTTTTTCTGAATTCTTCTTTTGATTCTTCTGTTTTATACATAGTTTGTCTTCTCATAGCCTCATCAAAATCCACAAGATGTCCATCAAATTCCGGTCCATCTACACAAGCAAATTTTGTTTCTCCACCAACAGTAACTCTACAAGCACCACACATACCTGTTCCATCTACCATTATTGGATTTAAGCTTACTATTGTGTTTATTCCTAATTCCTTAGTAAGTTTAGCAACGAATTTCATCATTATCATCGGTCCTATAGCAATAACCAAGTCATATGCTTTACCTTCTTTTTCTACTAGCTCCTTTAATAAATCTGTAACAAGTCCTTTATATCCATAGGAACCATCATCTGTAGCCACATATAGATTATTTGCTACTTTACTCATTTCTTCATTTAAAATAACATTATTTTTTGATTTTGATCCTATAATTACATCCGCCTTAACTCCATGATTATGAAGCCATTTCACTTGAGGATATACTGGTGCTGTTCCAACGCCACCAGCTATGAACATGATTTTTTTATTTTTTAAATCTTCAATATTCTCATGAACTAATTCAGAAGGTTGACCTAATGGTCCAACAAAGTCTGCAAAAAAATCTCCTACTTCATATTCTGCCATTTGTTTTGTAGATGTACCTAAAGTTTGAAATACTATAGTTACTGTACCCTTTTCTTCATCATAATCACATATTGTAAGAGGTATTCTCTCACCCTTTTCATCCATTTTAATTATAACAAATTGTCCAGGTTTCGCAGATTTTGCCACTCTAGGTACTTCAATATCCATTAAATATATTTGTGGTGCTAAAAGTCTTTTTGCTACTATTTTGTACATACTAATTCCTCCATAATTTTACATATTATCTATAATCTCAATAAGCTATTAGCGTATGCAATTAATTTTAATACACTAATAGCTTACTGTAATATAACTAAGTAAGACTTAAATTAAAATCTCTATTTATATATGAACTATCAAGCATGAATCCTAGCTTCTACAAGAGATAAACTAGTACAATTCTTTAACTAATTAAGAAGAGTATATAGTTTATTATTATTTAATAATAACTAAGTCTATAAAAGAGATTTATCTGGTGTTACAAGTATTTTTACATGAGTTTTCTTCTCTGGTCCAGTTAAGGCACCAAAGCCTTCTTCTACAATATCATCAAGTACTATTTTTTTTGTAATATATTCTTGGGCTTTTATTCTTCCATCACTCATTTGAGCAATTGTTGCTGGGAACTCATGTCTATATGCCAATGTTCCCACTATTTTCTTTTCTGTAAATACTAAAGCATTAGGATTAAAGCTTATTTCATCTTCCCAAATACTTGTTACTACCATAACACCTTCGTATTTCAAACTGTTAATTCCTGTATCAAAACCAATCTTAGCTCCTGTAGTTTCAAAGGCAGCATCTACCCCTACTCCACCTGTAAGTTTCTTAACCTCTTCTGCTATATCAACTTCATTTGGATCAAGAACTATATCCGCACCCGCTCTCTTAGCGTATTGTTGTCTTATTGACTTTCTTTGAAGAACTATTACCAGACTAGCACCAGCAGCTTTTAAACATTCTATAGTAGCAAGTCCAATTGGTCCTGAACCTAATACAAGCGCTGTATCTCCAGTCTTAAAGTTTGCAATTCTTACTGAATGTAGTGCTACTGCTATTGGTTCTATTAATGCAGCTTGCTCATAAGACATATTTTCTGGTATTTTATGAACAAATTCTTCTGGGAATACAGTGTATTCTGCTAATCCTCCACCAGTTCCGCAAAGTCCATGGAATCCTAGTGATGTACAAAGATTATACTTTCCCTCTTTACAGGCTGGACATTTTCCGCAGGCTACTATTGGTTCTACAACCACTCTGTCTCCAATATTGAACTTTGTTACACCTTCACCAATTTCCACAATTTCACCTGAAAATTCATGGCCTAAAACTACTGGAGCAGTATTACCACTTAGTAGATGAGGTTGTCCAACTGGAATAAATATTGGTCCCCCTAAATATTCATGTAAATCTGAACCACAGATTCCACACCATTTCACTTTAATTTTTACTGTTCCTTTCGTAACCTTTGGTTCTTGAATTTCTTCAACTCTTACATCTTGTTTTTCATACCATAATGCAGCTTTCATCATTTTTCCTCCAATTATATAATTTACTATGTATTATAATATTACTTAAGATAACTATGTATATCTTAAGCGATTTGTTAACAACTTGTTATGTTAAAATGTTCACAAATATATATAGCAATAATCATGCCAAATTTAAAACCATAGTTTTTATGCGATTTTTAAGTATATTGTATCAAAATAATACACTTTTTCATGTATCATTTTGATACTTTACATTTATTAACTCTCATTTTTATACACTTTATTTTCTTGATTTTTAATATTATATTTTTTCATTTTTCTATAAATAGTTGCTCTGCTTATATTTAACAACTTGGCAGCCTTAAGTATATTGCCATCACACTTTTTTAATGCATCTTCTATTGTTTTTCTTTCTATAATTTGAATTGGAATTACATTATATCTATTATCTTTTTCATAGTTAGATTTTGATAAAGCCTCATCTCCTCCGCCAATATGTGTTAATATTTCTTCATTTAGATAATAATCTCTCTCTACAATATTTCTCAATTCTCTTACATTTCCCGGCCAATCATATTTTTTTAATATATTTATGTATGATCTATTTATTTTTTTAACATTATGATGATTTTTAGCATTTAATCTTTCTATAAAATATTTAGTAAGTCCTTCAATATCTTCTTTCCTTTGTCTTAAAGGTATAGTTTTAATATGCATTACATTTAATCTATAATAAAGATCACTTCTAAAGTTTTTCTTGCTGATTTCATCTTTTAAATTTCTGTTAGTAGCACATATTACACGTACATTCAACTGTTTTTCATAAGATCCCCCAACTCTAATAATTTTATTGTTATCTAATATTCTTAGAAACTTGGATTGTATATCTAGGGGCAGTTCTCCAATTTCATCTAAAAAAATTGTTCCTCCATCTGCTAATTCAAACTTACCTGGATGTCCTTCTTTTGACGCTCCAGTAAAAGCACCTCTTTCATAACCAAAAAGCTCACTTTCTACCAGTTCTCTTGGTATAGAAGCACAGTTAACAGCAACAAAAGGGCCTGTTAACCTATTACTGTAATTATGTATTGATTGCGCCATAAGTTCTTTTCCAGTTCCACTCTCTCCTTCAATAAGTATATTACAATCATTTTCAGATATTTTTTTAGCAAAGTCTATAACTCTCTTCATCTCTTTATTTTCAGTTATTATATCTTCAAATCTATAAGAAGCTTTATAACCTATAATTTTATTTACTATTCTATGAGCATATTGTACTTCTCTAAAAGTTATAACTATCCCAACTAACTTACCACTTACCATCATTGAAACTGCATTCATTATACATTTAATTCTTTTATTTTTTATATAAAAATCACAATCCATATTGTGATAAGTTTTATGAGCTTGACTAATTATTTCATAAAAATTTACACTTTTTAATGTATCAACTATATTTATATTCATAGCTTCCTCATGAGTTATATTCAAAATATCAGATGCTCTATCATTGACTCTCCTAATTTTCAATTTGCTATCTAAAACAATCATACCTTCACATATGGAATCAAAAGTTACATTCATAAGATTGTAAGAAATAGTTAGTTCTAACTGTTTTTGTATTGATTGTGCAGCAGCAGTTACAATACCCAAGGTATGAGAATGAGCATTATAGTAGTTTCCCGACATATTAATACATCCACATATGTTTCCATCTTCATCATGAATAGGTGCCGCTGAGCATGTCCACGAGTGCTGATTTATACCAAAATGTTCAGCCCCAATAGTTTGAATTGGTTTATTTAAATATAATGCCGTACCTATAGCATTTGTTCCTACTGATTCTTCAGTCCACAAAGCACCTTTTATAAAATTTAATTCCTCTGCTCTTTGCATAATATCACTATCACCTATTATATCCACTATATAACCATCTTTATCTGATAGAATTATAGCAAATCCTGAACCTGCTACAATACTATATATACTTTCCATTACTGGCCTAGCTGATATTATCAAGTCAGTATTTTCTTTAATTTTTACTTCTGCATCAACTAATGTTGCATTATTTCCTCGTCCATTCATATGATCAATACCATAAGCCCTGCATCTTTTCCATGATTCTGCAATTTCAGGCCTTACCCTATTACTTATATATCCTTTTTCAATAAAAACTTTCCAATCATTAGATATAACCTCTGTGTAGTTTTTCATAATGTTCACCCCTTAACTTAGTATAACTAATTGTGAGTATATCTTATTACACTTTTAATATCTTTGTCCAATTTACATTTTGCATTGATTTACTTAAACTTATAAGACACAAAAATCCAAGATATAAAAATTTATATCTTGGATTTTATCATATGGTTACCTAGTGAAAGCATAAAAAATTATTCAGCTTGTAATCCAGCTAAATTTAATAAGTTCCATGGTTTGTTAAAATGGGGTTGGAAGAAGAAATCAACGAAGGCTAACTCATCTATAGTGAACTTACTTTGTATGCAAACTGACATGGTGTTTATTGCCTGTGTTAAATCCGTTTTTGAAATAATTTGTGCTCCTAAAATTTTCTTAGATTCTGCCTCATAAACTACTTTTAATGTTGCAGAGTCATATGTAGGCATAAATTCTGGTCTATAGTTATCTGTAACTTTCACGACTTTAACATTAATTCCAGCTGCTTTTGCTGAATCTTCTGTAAGACCTGTGGATGCTATATTATATTCATATATTTTAATACCAGATGTTCCTTGAGTACCAATATACTTGGTAGTTGGTTTTACTAAATTTCTAGCAACTAACGTTCCCATACGTACAGCATTTGTAGCCAGTGGTATATACTCATGTTTTCCAGTTGGATTGTATATTACTGCACAGCTATCTCCAGCAGCAAATACGCCTTCTTTACTTGTTCTCATATACTCATCGACTATTATAGCACCATTAGGCAGCATCTCTATTTGGTCCTTAAACAATTGTGTATTTGGCTTAAATCCAATACATAATATTACCATATCCGCTTCATATTGTCCTTTATCAGTGACAACCTTTGAAACCTTACCGTCGTTTCCTTCAAATCTAGTAACAGTTTCTCCTAAAGCCAACTTTATATTATGGTCTGAAAAGGCTTTCTCTGCTATATCTGTATACTCTTTATCTAAGTATTTGCTTAAAATTCTATCTTGTGCATCAATCAATGTTACACTCTTTCCATTTGTCTCAAAGGCTTCAACCAATTCCACTCCAATATAACCTGCACCTACAACTACTATTTTATTTGCAGTTTTAGCCCTTTCTGTTATGGTGTTAGAATGATAAAAATTCTTAGAAAGTAAAATATTATCTAAGTCAATTCCTTCTATTTTAGGTACTATAGGCCATGAACCTGTTGTAACTATTAATTTATCAAAAGTATCTTCGAATTCCTCATTGGTTTTTAGATTACGAACTATTAACTTTTTATTCTCTAAATCAGTTTTTAATACATCATGGTTCATGTTAGTTTTTACACCAAGAGAGGCCAATTCTTCAGGAGAAGAGTAAAATAATCCTTTAGGATCTTTTACTACACCTCCAACATATAATGCAATTCCACATGAAAGAAATGAAATATTATCGTTTCTCTCATATATAGTTATTTTTGCATCAGGATGTAATGCTGCTATATTCTTTATTGCAGCTGTTCCAGCATGTGTACAACCTATAACTACAACTTTCATTTGTACTACTCCTTCCACCAAAAGATTCTAATTAAGAATATGCTAAACTAAGATATTTGTTTAATTTCTTTTACTTCTTTAATTTCTTTCACTTCTTTCCCTATGTCTGATTTTTGAAAATTTATCATATCTTTTACGATAAATAAAGGTCTATTCTTACTTTCATCATATATCCTTCCAATATATTCTCCTAATATGCCCATTGCTAACAGCTGAATGCCACAAAAAAATATTATGCTTATCATTAAAAATGTACTGCTGCCTACTGAATGATCTAAGGTTTTTGTAACAAGAACATATAAAGCTATAACTATTGATGCAAGTATCATTAAAATTCCTAATTTTATTATAAATTTTAGTGGTTTTAATGAAAATGAAATAATTCCATCAGAAGCTAATTTTACCATTTTTTTTAATGGATACTTGGTTTCCCCTGCATATCTTTCCTCTCTCTCATATTCAATACATGTTTGATTAAATCCTAGCCAACTCACAATTCCTCTTACAAATCTATTTCTTTCTGGCATAGATTTGAAAACTTCTACTACTTTCCTATCCATCAATCTAAAATCACCAGTATCTTCAGGTATAGATACATCGGACATATAGGTTAAAAACCTATAAAAGTATTTTGCAGTCAATAATTTAAACCAAGTTTCTCCTTTTCTTTTTTTCCTTTTTCCGTATACTACTTGAAAGCCTTGCTTCCATTTATTTATCATATCTAAAATTAATTCTGGTGGATCCTGTAAATCAGCATCTATGATTACTACAGCATCTCCATTTGAGTTAAATATACCTGCTGTAACCGCAGTCTGATGCCCAAAATTTCTAGACAAATCTATTATTTTAACTTTTTTATCACTGTGTGCAATTACTTTTAATATGTCTATAGTTTTATCCTTGCTACCATCATTGACAAAAATCAGTTCATAGTTGAGTTTCGTGCTATGCATTACATTGTTTAGCCTTTTATAACATTCACTTACAACATCTTCCTCATAATACATTGGTACAATAACCGACACCAACTCTTTATTTTCCATAGTACTGCCTCCTATTTAAAAGTCCATAACTTACCATATTTGATTTTCATTTATGTAATTAATTATATAGTCCCAACATTTATCTAATACTATACATTATATATAAACTATTTTACAATTTTTACCTAAATATCTTTTTTATATTTTACATCTTTATTCAAAATATAAAAATATCCTCCATCTGATAAAACATTTAAATGCTTCTCTTTAATAAGATTGTTGACTATCTGTTTTTTAGGTAGTATTATAATAGATTTTTCATTGTTATCTTTTAAAAATGCTTCTAATCCACCATCTTCCGGTACTAAATCCCAGAACAATTCTGCCTGTAACATATCACTTTGTCGCCAGCTCTTGAACTCACTCATAGGACCAACATTAATAGGAGTATAATCATCATAATAAATATAAGCCTTTATCCCCTGAATATCTTGTGATACATAAGTCTTATTAAAAGTTACTCTTCTGTTATCATTTTTAAAGCTAACAATGTGATTTTTTATTACGTTTTCATAATCATATATACCTTTTATTATTAAAACTATAGTTACTAACTGTACAACTATGTTCCTCTTTACACCTCTCAGTATTTTATGACATAATAAACTAATAGATATTGCAATAGGTATATAGACAGGTAATATGTACCAAGCTATTTTTGTCTTTGCGTTTGTATATAATATTAAAGGTATAGTTATCCAAAGCACTAGTGCCAATATATAATGTTTCTCTTTTATTTTAAATCTATTCATATATATGGTATTTAAATGAGTTGTTATATAAAATATAAAGCTTGTTGCTAATAGTGATAACCATATGGAGTAAAATGTCTTCAGTATACTAAAATAAAACCATTTATCTCCTATATGTCCTTCTAGTGTTGTTGAAGTTCTACTTAAAAGATCATAATTTATCATCATATAAAAAAACTCAAAACCATCTTTTCTGTATCTTAAAATTCCCCAAATTAGTATTGGACCAAAAGCACTCAATAAGAACATACCCCATTGTTTTAACTTTAATTTAAACAATATTTTTGTAAATAATAAATATATAAAACCAATAATTATTATGTTTAATGCATGCCAACTCTTAGTTAGAAAAGCACATGAAAATCCTAATCCAGATAAGTAAAAGAATTTTATATTTTTATGAATTAATATCATAGAAAGCATAGATATTGTAAAAAATAACACCAATAATGAATCTGCATCACCTGTTCTAGCACTATGAATAACTATATATTTAGGCGAAACTGTTAAAATTACTGCACAAATCAATGAAGATACTTTTCCATGTTTATACTTTACAAATAAGGATGATATAAATATTGTTATAAAAGCTGCAATTGCTGAAAATAGCCTTAATCCTAGAGCATTGAATCCTGCTAGCTTATATCCAAGCATTATAAACCAAAAACTCATAGGTGGTTTTAAATTCCAATAATCATTTTTATAACCATAAGTATTTACTATATATTCCTGTTTTTTTAACATTTCGTAAGCACTTATACCGTGCCTAGCCTCATCCCAACTATATATAGGGGTATCTTTTAAATAATAAAATAAATTAAATATAGTTAGTGAAAATATAATTATTAGGAATACATAATAATACTTTTCAATAACATCTAATAATTTATCTACAACATTAAGCTTAACTTTCATTATCCTTATGCCTCTTTTATAACTAAAGTTATCATTAGTATATTGCTTATAGTTAACACAAATAATCATTATTATTGTGTACTATGATTTATTTATATATTCAATTGATTCTAAAATATATGTCCCATAAAAAATCTTTATATACAATAAATAATCCTTTTTATGTGCTTTTATTTTTGCTTCAAAATTTATAAAAAATTTTTATAAATTTTGAAGCAAAAATAAAACTTCCATAGTCTAATATAATGATCGAGAAAGTTTTATAAAAAAATTAACCTATTGTAATTGTATTTATCAAAATTTTAATTTTAATAAATACAACTCAATAGGTTAACTTTTTATAACTTATCTACTTTCATAGCTCTCATGGCATTTAATATGGCAATTACAGCTACACCTACATCTCCAAATACAGCTTCCCACATAGTTGCCACTCCAAAGGCTCCTAGTATTAGAATTATTACCTTAATACCTAATGCAAAAACTATGTTTTGCATAACTATGCTTTTGGTTTTCTTTGCTATTCTTATAGCTGAAACAATCTTCCATGGTTCGTCAGTCATAATTACTACATCTGCAGCCTCGATAGCCGCATCTGATCCAACTCCACCCATGGCTATTCCTATATCTGCTCTTGCTAGTACTGGTGCATCATTTATTCCGTCCCCAACAAATACCAACTTGCCCTTTGATGTTTTTTGCTTTTCTATAGCCTCTAACTTTTCAACCTTTTGATCTGGAAGTAATTCTGAATAAACTTCATCTATTCCTAAAGCTATCCCTACTTTTGAAGCCACTTTTTCGTTATCTCCAGTTAGCATTACAGTTTTAAATACTCCTGACAATTTTAAATCTTTAATAGCCTTGGCAGCGTCTTCCTTAATTTCATCAGAGATAACAATATATCCAGCAAATTTATTATCTACAGCTAAATATACCACAGTACCTACTGCTTCTACTTGCCTAAATTCTATACCTTCTCCCTTTAGCAGTTTTATGTTACCCACTAAAACCTGCTTTCCTTTAGTTTCAATCTTGATACCTTGTCCCGATATTTCTTCATATATTTCTATTTCATTTCTATTTATTTCTTTACCGTATGCCTTGAGAATGGAATTTGCTATAGGATGATTTGAATAACATTCTGCAAAAGCAGCATACTCTAATAAGTCATCCTCTGTTAAGCCATTTTCTGGCTTTATAGCTGTTACTTTAAATATACCTTTTGTAAGAGTTCCTGTCTTATCAAAAACTACAGTATCAACATCATTAAGCGCTTCTAAGTAATTTCCACCTTTTACTAAAATACCGTTTCTTGACGCTCCACCTATACCACCAAAGAAACCTAAAGGTATAGATATTACTAAAGCACATGGACAAGATACAACTAAAAATACTAATGCTCTATATATCCATTGTGAAAAGCTTGCCCCAGTAATAAATAGAGGAGGAATAAAAGCTAATACAGCTGCTGATATAACAACTACAGGGGTATAATATCTGGCAAATTTAGTTATAAAACTTTCAGTTGGAGCCTTTTTACTGCTTGCATTTTCAACTAAATCTAATATTTTTGCTACTGTTGATTCCCCAAATTCCTTTGTTACCTTTACAGTTAACAATCCATTTTTATTTATAAATCCACCTAAAATAGTATCTCCAACTACAGCTTCCCTTGGTACAGACTCTCCAGTTAAAGCTGAAGTATCCATCATGGACTTTCCTTCTACTACTACACTATCTAAAGGTACTTTCTCTCCTGGTTTAACAACTATAAAATCTCCTACTGTTACGTCTTCTGGATATACCTTTTTAATTTCATTGTGTATCTTTAAGTTAGCAAAATTCGGTCTAATATTCATTAACTCTGATATAGATTTTCTCGAACGGTCTACAGCTACATTCTGAAACAACTCTCCTATTTGATAAAATAGCATAACCGCTACACCTTCCGGAAATTGTTTTATAGAAAAAGCTCCTACAGTTGCTATGGCCATCAAGAAGTTTTCATCAAATACCTGACCTCTTGCAATATTTTTTAATGCTCTTAATATAACCTCTCCACCAACTAATATATAGCTAATTAAATATAAAATAAATTCAATTCCACTTGAAAACTTAAATATAGTAGCAATGGCAAAAACTGCAGCACCTATAGCTAATCTTATAATTTCTTCTTTTTTGTTTTCACTTCCATGATCATGGTGGTAGTCATGGTGAGAAGCTTCTTTTATATTATTCTCTTTACTAACTAATACTTTAACTCCAGGTTCTATTCTACTAACAATCTTTTTAACTTCTTCTATAATATCACTTTCATAATTTTTATTACTAAACTCAATACTCAATTTTTTAGACACAAAGTTTATATGTGCATTTGTTACCTCTGATAAATTGTTAACCTCTCTTTCAATTTTTGCTGCACAATTGCCACAACATAAACCTTCAAGCAATATATCTCTTTTTAATAATGCACCTTGCTCTTTTTCTCTAACTTCTACATGAGACTCAATGTTATTAACAGTTTTTTTAGCTGCAGCTATAAGTTCTTCAACTTTAGATAAATCATTAATTTCCATAGCTAAAGTTTTAGTAAGAAAATTTACAGAAACATTAGAAACTCCTTCTAACTCAGAAACCTTTTTTTCCATCTTAGCAGCACAATTTGCACATCCTAACCCATGTAGAATAAATTCTTTTTTTATATTTTTTTCGGGAACTTTTAATTTGTTAGCATTTAGTACTTGCACTTTTTTAATTTTATCTGGCATGTGGCAATCCCCCCTTATGTATTTGTAATTTGTTTTATCTTTCTTTTATATGCATAAGACCTTGATCAAATATAGCTTTTACATGTTCATCGTCTAAGGAATAATAAACTACTTTACCTTCTTTTCTATACTTTACCAGCCTAGCTTGTTTCAGTACTCTAAGCTGATGAGATATCGCTGACTGTGTCATTCCGAGTAGAGCTGCCATATCACATACACACATTTCTGCTTGAAAAAGAGCACATATTATTTTTATTCTTGTTGTATCTCCGAAAACCTTAAACAATTCTGCTAAATCATATAGGGTTTCTTCTAATGGTATATTTTCTTTTACTTTATTTATTATATCTTCGTGAATTATAGTACAATTACAAGTTTCAGTAATATTCTTTTCATTTATCAAAGTTATCCCCCCTTATATGAACATATGAATGATTGTTCATGTATTCATTGTATTCTTACTAATAAAATTTGTCAATATTTTATGTAAGCAAACTATAAAAAGCTTGGGCCGCTTTTCAAATAATGGAAAAGTGGCCCAAGCATAAAATACCATCCTGCACTTTAAGTCATATATCTTCATCGTACTGCTTTTCTATTTCTAAAATATTCCTATAGTATTGTTTTGGTGCCATACCAAAAAGCTTTTTAAATGCTCTTATAAAACTAGAATAATCTCCAAATCCACATTCAACACATGCCTCTGTTATATTTTTACCTTTTTTAACCAAATTATTTGCCATAATAATCCTCTTTTGAGTTATATAACTATGAATTGTACATCCTGTTTGTTTTTTAAATTTATGCATAAGATAATATTTGCTCACATAAAATTGCTCAGATATTGTATCTAAAGATAAATCTCCACTTAAATTTTCATTAATATAGTTAATAATATCGTTTATATTTTTATCGTATCTTGCCTCATTATGTTGTTCTATATATTCACATCCTAAGACCAATCTATTCAAATATACCATTAGTTGAAGAAAAAGAGAGTTTTTTAGAATTTGACTCCCAAATTCATTGCTCTTACTAGCATCCTCAAGTTTAAAGGTAGTATATTTTATACTTCTAGTAAAATTTGAGTTTAATCTAAGAAGATTATATTTTTGTTTATATGTAATCTCAAAACAGCTTTGTAAATTACAATTATTACTACTATAGTTTTTCAAAAATCTTGAGTTTACCCATAGTATTATACGTTCATAGTCCACATTTAAGTCTATAATAGGTTTATGAATTTCATTTTTATTTACAAAGAGAATGTCCCAAGGTCTTAAATCATAAGCTTTACCTTCTACTAAATATGTCACCTTTCCTGATATAAATATAATAATTTTGTTAAAATCATGGTAATGTAATTCAAATTCTGGCTGATTTTTGTCCTTTAGATGAAAGAAAATAAAATCTTCTTGTAAATATCCTCTTTTACTATTTAAAGAACTACTTTCTTCTATCATACTTCCTCCACAAGATTCTACCATATTTAATACGCTTTAATATTAAAGCAGTTTTTACAATATTTAAAGCAGTATTATTAGTAAACTTAGTAAAAGTTAAGAGTATACTAGTATTATAAAAGACAATACTTAATGAAAAGAAAATTATAATTAATGGGGGAATATATATGGAGAGCACATTATTAAGTAATCTATCGCATAATGTTATTAAAATAAATAATCTCTCTTCTAAAAAATCCAATATTATTGGGATAGCCGGCTCTAACACAAATACTTCAGCAACTTATTTAGTAAAAGAACTATTAAGATATTTAGGATTAAAGGCACAAATAGAAGATACTATAGAAAATATACCTCTACAAGAACTTTCACCTACATCCTTATATTATCATAGACTAAAAGCCTATAATTTCGATATGATTATATTTACTGATATACCAGAATATTTTTGTAGTAACCTTTATGACTCAGAAATCAATAAGAAAAGATTAAGTGAGTTATTTAATATATATGGTATTGGCATAGTAAATGGAGATAACCTTGGGTTTCAAGAGATTAAAAAACTTGCAAACTTCCATATAATAACTTATGGAATAACAACTTCTTGTGATTTCATGGCTAAAGAAATTCGATACTGTCAAAAGGGTATAAAATTTAATCTTGATTTTCATAATTCCCAAAAAGAGGTTACCTTAAACACTTTCGAAAAAGCACATGTCTATAACGCACTAGCATCTATAAGTACCTGTTACTTCTTGGGATATCCTTTATCCTTAATTATTGAAGGTCTAAATCATGTAAAAAGATTTAAATAATAGATTACCGTATGTGAACTCTCCCCCACTTTAGAAGTGGGGGCTTCATAATATATCTACAGGTTTTATTGATATAATCATTTACTTTATTATTTCTATTATTCCTCAGTTCAGATTGCTTTTTAGTAGTTCCTTTAATACTTTGCAAGTCTTTTATACTCTGAAGTCGGCTATTTTCTTTATTGAACCATTGATTAATAGACTTTAGCTTCTTACCATCTATAATGAATGTCTTACCTTCGTTGGATATATATACCGGTAGAACTAATAAAAAAAATATAAGATAATATATTTGGATCATTAACTATCCTGTTTCATGAATAACATTTTAAGTTAAAGAGTAATATTATTTAGCATATAAGGAGGCAAAATTAATGTCGCGCTTTAAAAATTATCTAGTATTTCTATCATTATTTATATTCGTACTTGCTTCTAGTACATACAAGGCCTATGCGGATCCTTCCATCTTAAGACTTGCAGGAAATGATAGATATGAGACTTCTCAAAAAACTTCCCAGGATGGATGGAGTAAATCTGATTACGCAGTATTAGTTTCTGGGAAAAGCTATGCAGATGGCCTTAGTGCAGCCCCCCTAGCAAAAAAATATAATGCTCCTATCCTGTTAACTGATGACTCTTCGTTATCTTCTAGTACAATACAAGAGATCCAAAGACTAGGTGTAAACAATGTATTTATAATTGGAGGCCCCACAGTAATTTCTGATACTGTAGAAAATCAATTGGAATCTCTGAACATAAACTCTACTCGTACATATGGACAAGATAGGTATGAAACCAGTGTGAAAATTGCCAAAATAATCGGCTCAGATAACGGAGTATTTATAACTTCTGGTGAAAACTTTCCAGATGCATTGTCAGTTTCATCTATAGCTGCTATAAAACAAATGCCAGTACTTTTTACATCTTCAAAGGTCTTACCTAGCAGTGTTAAAGAATATATAACTAATAGCAATATAAATAAATATTATGTTGTTGGAGGGATAGGCGCTATAGGCGATAATGTTGTAAAGGACTTACCTAATTTTAAGCGTTTAAGTGGTTCTAACAGATATGAAACTAATTTATCTGTTTTAAATGAATTTATAAATGACTTAAACCTTAATAATATTTATTTGGCCTCTGGTCAAAACTTTCCAGATGCTTTAGGCGCCTCTGCAGCCGCAGCCAAAAATACAGCTCCAGTTATTTTGACAGATGGTTATTATAGTAATACGACTAACTTTATTAAATCTAAGATTAATTCTATATCTACTATTAAGGTTCTTGGTGGTATATCTATTATACCAAATAGTTTAGTTCGAAGAATTTTATCGGATTCTAAAATAGTCTTAGGTTATTCTACTTATTATAACTCAAATGATGCAGCATCCTATAACTCTTTGGTAAATTACTCTAGGTATATAGATGAAATCGCTACTGATACATTTCACATAGATGGATCAGGAAATATGACTGGAAATATACCAGTTAAACAAATAGACTATGCTAATAAAAATAATATACAGGCTGTGGCTATGATATCTAATGCTTTTGATGGCGAAATAGCTAAAAATATGCTAGAAAATCCTTCAAATAGACAAAGATTAATTAATAACATAATTAACTCTTTAAAAAATAATAATTATAAAGGTGTTAACATAGATATTGAAGGAATTTATTCATATGATAGAAACTATTTTACAACCTTTATGAAGGAACTATATACTACTCTAAATACTCAAGGCTTTGAAGTAGGTATATCAGTTCCAGCTAAAACCATTGACAGACCTTCTGATAATTGGTCTGGTGCCTACGACTATTCACAGCTTTCGAACTATGCAGATGAGATTATTTTAATGACTTATGATGAACACTGGTTCGGTGGCTCCTCAGGACCTATAGCATCTATAGACTGGGTTGAAAAAGTAGTCAACTATGCTGTAACAGTAATACCTAAAGAAAAAATAATGCTAGGTATGGCTGCATACGCATATGATTGGCCTTCCAATGGAGAAAAAGCAAAAAGTTATAGTATAAACCAAGCCTTAAACATAGCATCAGAATATGGTGCTGCAGTTAAATTTGATAGTACTTCTAAAAGCCCTTACTTTAATTACACGGATAGCTCAGGAGTTTACCATAGCGTATGGCTTGAAAATAGTACAAGTATCGGATATAAATTAGACTTAGTAAATAAATATGATCTATCTGGAGTTGCTATGTGGAGATTAGGTCTTGAAAGTCCTGATTTTTGGACAACCATAGGGTCAAAACTTAACAAATAAAGCTTTATATAGGGTTCGAAGTTCAGAACTTCATCTAGCCCCGGGGATATGTTGCCGAAGAACTGACAACATATTCCGGGGTTTAAGTCAAGTTCCTAGGTTGTTTATCTATAACTTTATAGCTTGAATTAAGCTAGCGTTAATATTACACTTTCTTTAATACAGATTTCACCGCTTCTCTAATTTCTACGTAACTTGTACATCTACATATATTGGATTGAAGCCACTCTTCAATGATTTCATCATCAGCATCGGGATGATTAATTATTAGTCCATGGCAATTCATTATAAAACCCGAAGTACAGTAACCACATTGAAATGCCCATTTTTCTATAAAGGCTCTTTGTATAGGGGTGTCTTTTAAACCTTCTATGGTTAATATCTTATGTCCTACAGCCTCAACCGCTAACATTATGCAGGATTTCATAGGTAATCCGTCTACAAGAACAGTACATGCTCCACAATCTCCATTTTCACAACTTGGTTTTCCACCTGTTAACCCTAAGTGTTCCCTTAATACCCTTAGAAGTGTATCTGCTGGTCTTATAATTACAATTCTTTTTTCTCCGTTAACATCAAGCTCTAACTCTACTATTCCATTATATTCAATCATCTTTTCTTCCCTTCTAAGAATACTAAAGCATCATAAAGAGTATTTTCCAAAATAAATTTTCTATAATCTGCAGATCCTTGAACGTTGTCTAGTATGGGTGCTGGTAAATTATTCATCGCTTCTTTCACTCGAGCTTTTAAAGAAATAGCTTTATTATTTATATATTCTTCCCCCTTGATCCATCTAAATGGAAAGGCGCATACACCACTAAGTGCCACTCTAATTTTGTTATCCTTCTTTAATGCTGCCATACTAACTAAAGGATATCCTGTTTTTCCTTTTTGGTTTTTTCTTATAGCTATATAAGGAACATTATTATAGTCATTATTAGTTCTAGTTTGAAGTAAAAATTCATCTTTTTCTAATAAGATTTTTTCTTTAAAAATATCATTTATATTAAAACTTTTTTTATTCTTTTTCCCTACAATTATTGCCGTACTATCAGTTATAAGTAAGCCTAATACTGCCTCTCTATATATTATATTACCACAAATATTTCCACAAAAAGTTATCTTATCTCTAGCTGTATGATCTGCTGGAAAAGTAGATACCTTGCTTAGTAAAGGGATGCTTTTTGACTCTGCTATTTGTGTTAGAGTAATGGCAGCTCCTACAACAAATTCATCAGCTTTGCTACTTAACACATTACATTCTGGAATACCCTTAATATCAATAACTGCTTCAGTGTGTATGTTGTTTCTTCTAGCCATAGTTATAATTTCTGTTCCTCCAGAATAATATAAAGGGTTTTTATTTTCTTTACTAAGCTGATAATGTAAATTTACTGCCTCCTGTATAGAATCTGATTTATAGTAACTAAAATTAAAACTAATCATCTTTTTTCTCCTTTTTAGTCCTCCAAATTACTTCAGGCAGTAAAGGTAATTTATTAAGCTTTGTGTCTGACGCTTTAGATAAGCTGTTAGCTAACGCTGCTGGCATTCCGATTACACCATATTCTCCAATTCCACGTGCTCCATAAGGAGCATCTATTTCTGGAGTTTCTACAAAATCTACCAAATATTCTGGATTTTCTCCATAATGTATCACTCTATAGGTCCTTAAAGATATATTTTTTATAACTCCTTCATTATCAAAAATAAACTCTTCTCTATTAGCAAAGCTTAAACCCATGCTCATACCTCCGATAATTTGTCCATGAGCACCTTTAGGGTTCAGTACCTTCCCAGCATCAATAACAGTAGCAGCCTTTAGTATTTTATAACTGTATTCATTCAAATCCAATTCTACTTCTACTGCAGATGCACCAACAGTCAATTCAGGACCTGCCTTTCCACATCCTGTATTGGGATCTATATGTGTTAAATGCTTTAGAATAAACTTTCCTCTACCGACTACCTGTCCTTCAATTGAGTTTCCGTTAGGATAAGTATATCCATGAGCAATTTCCTTTATATCAATACCTATTTTGGGATTATCCTTCAAAAATACTCTTTCGTTAGTTAAGTCTAAATCCCCTTCTCTGCACCTTAAAACTATTGCAGCAGTTTTAAATAACTGTTTAATAGCATCTTCTGCAGCATCTAAAACCGCTCCCCCTACCAAAAGAATTGTTCTGCTTGCTGCGGTCTTCCAATGTTCTGGATTAGATTTAGTATTTACTTTCATTTCTACATAGACTCTATCTACATTCATTCTCATTCTTTCTGCCAACATTTGTGCAAGAACTGTTTTAGTACCTTGTCCTATCTCTACAGCTCCACATATAAGATTTATGCTGCCATCTCTATTGAAAGTTAAAATTGCTCCGCCTTCTGCATTAACTGGCGTATTTGAATTTTTCCAAAAACAGCTTATACCTTTAGCCCTAACTTTATTGTTATCTAACTGTATCAAATCTCCTTCTTCCCAATTGATTAACTGTGACAATTTCTCAATACATTTAGGTAAGTTTCCTATATTGCTTCTATTAAGAATTACTCTTGTTGGAGTAGTATCCCCTGGCATTATAGAATTTTTAAGTCTTAATTCCATTGAATCTATATTGATTTTACCGGCTAATGTATCTATAGCCCTTTCTATTACAAAGGTAAGCTCTGGATGTCCAAATCCCCTAAAAGCTGTTGCATAAGGATGATTTGTATACATGCATAACGAATCACACCATACATTATCAATTCTGTATGGGCCTGTACAGTCTAAGGCTGCAGCTTTAGCTATAATTATAGCCCTATCTGAATAAGCTCCTCCGTCAAATAAATAGGTTATTTCTACAGCTGTTAACCTTCCGTTTTTAGTAGATCCTAATTTTATTTTTGCATCTAACCCTATATGAACTGGAAAAGTAACTAAATCTTCCTCTCGAGTACTTGTAAGCTTTACCAGCCTTCCATTGACAGACTTCGATGCTAAGAAAGCAATAAGCTCCCACTGAACTGGAGTTTTACCTCCATATGCACCACCAACCAGAGGTACATTAACAATAACCTTTCCAGGGGGAATATTGAAATATTCTGACATTAATTTTTTCACTTCAAAGGGGGATTGAGATGTAGAATACACTATCACATCGCCATTAGGTAAGATTTCAACCTGAGCACATCTTGTTTCCATAGTAACATGATCTGAAGGTGGAAAGGATAACTTTTCTTCAACAATAACTTCGCTATGCTCCCACCCCATATTCATATGACCTTTTCTTACTTTAATCCTACTAGCTATATTAGTATTTGCTTCAGGTGAAGCTTCCATTACCCTCTTATAATTTGCTAAATCTTCATGAACTAAGGGTGCATCATTCTTTAATGCATCACTTGGTGAATTTACTACTGACAAAGATTCGTATTTAACTTCAATTGATTGAGCTGCTTTCTGTGCTGCGGCTTCAGTATCAGCTACTACTGCCGCAACTGGTTCACCATAATATCTTACTTTATCTATAGCAATTATGGGTTTGTCTCTTATAACACCGCCTGTTAGATGTGGAAAATATTTTCCTGTTATAACCGATCTTACTCCAGGTGATTTTTGCGCTTTAGAAATGTCAATAGACTTAATCCTTGCATGAGCATAAGGACTAGTTACTAATCTTACATACAGCATTCCCTTAACTATATAATCATTAGTATATTTCGCAGCTCCAGTAACTTTATCTATAGACTCTTTTCTCGGAATACTCTTACCTATCACAGTAAAACCTTCCATAATTACCCTCCATAACCTCATAAGACATATTTTTATTCTATATCTTATAAAAAGCTCATACATTATTACCTCATATTATATTAAGAAGATGGAAATATTATGATTGCTATTTGTATAAAAACGTTAATACTCCATGAAATTTTTATGTAACAATTTTATATTTACAGACGACATCATCATAAACATTATCCATACTATCCTTACAACTACCATCCATACTTTTATTCTTATTATTGGTTCTACAGACCATGGTAGTTTTATCTAATTATAAAATTATATAAACTTTTGCATATATAATTAGGGATTTTAAAGACACATCACCGAAGATGTGTCTTTTATTAGTAATATGCACACTAATCTTATCCATTACCTATTAGTCCTAAGATCCATCTTACATAATTCTCACCTTATTGCAATTGTTGTACTTCAGTTATATCTTGTTGTAATTGCTGTTGTGGACTTGCATATGCATTATACCATTGCTTATTTATAGCCATATCTGCTAACCTAAAATGCTGATTTATGCAATTATTTAGTTGAGAACTAAGCATCTGTCTAAGTTGAGGATTAGTAGTTTCAGTTACTGCTTTTGCCATAGATGTAATATCCAACTTAGACATTATTAACATATCTAGGGCTATCTCTTTATCATTTAGTTTACTATTCTTATCATCGTTATTACTACTACTTTTATTGCTATCATCTTGACTATCATCAGAACCGAATAGGTCATCTACCCATGACATATATTTTCCCTCCTACAGTTATTTATTACCATTCACAGCATTTGATTGATTTTGGTTGTTGTTCTGACCTTGTATATTAATTTGACTAGTTAAAAAATCCTGCATCTGTTTAAGTGAAGACTTTTTTAAATTAAATGATTCCTGCATAAAACTTTTTAGTTCTTGATCTTGAACCATAGACATACTTACCTTAGTTTTTTTTGCTGCTACTATACTAGCATTCATTAGTTCATGAAGCTCAAGAAGTTCATGTGGAGCTACCACTGGATTATTTGGCATATAAAATCACCTCCTCGCATTTCTTATTTTTCTCTAGTTATGTTTTTATATCCATGTAAATAAATTCATTATTTTACATAAAGTTTTTATGACATGTATTTATTTATTTTTTCTTTCATAGCTTAATTTTTATTATATATCCATATATAGATAAAGAACCTGGAAATTAACATATCCCGTGGTTTAAGTCAAGTTCCTGAGTTGGAATTCTATAGGTAGCATTATTACAGCATATGAATATATATAATATTAAAGAATACATAGTAGTCATAATATTGAACAAATGAAACATACATTGGCAGACCAAAACGGTCAAGCCTTTAGGAGGTGACTATTATGGAAAATAATAATTTAGGAAATATATTAGGTAGTTTTATGGGCAACGTCAACTGGGGAAGTATTTTAGGGAATCCAGCTCTTCTCAATTACCTAGGTAATCCTGTAGTAGGATCATTATTAAGTAACGTTAACTGGAACAATGTTTTAGGAAATGTAGATTGGGGAAACTTTTTCAATGGTGGATATGCACAAAATCCTAATTTTAGTGGAAACCCATATTATCAAAATTATTCTCCTCCAATAAATCAAGGTTTCCAAAACTATTCTGGTTATCCTAACTACAACAATTTTGGAAATCCTAATGGCATGTGGGGAAGCATTCTTGGACAGGTTGTACCACAAGTACTTCCTCAAGTTATACCGCAACTATTACCACGAATTTTGCCCATGTTGTTCAAGTTCTAGTTTGTTATGTGTTGGGATATACAACTTTTGTATATCCCTTATATATATTTACTTAAGTAATAAGATTGGATAACTATAAATTTATAAGTACCTAATTATAAATTTTTATACTAAAAATATACTTATTAGTAACATTACTCATGTAACTATAATATAAGCACAATACATAATAGTCTCAGCTACCACTAAAAAACATACAGGTGTGTCTTAACTGGCATGCCTTTATAGGAGGTGACTGTTATGTATCCTTATTGGGGATGGGATCCGTTCTTTAATCCTTATTATGATGGACCAGGTTTCGGATTCTATGGATGGGGTTATAATTACTGGTGGTAAGTAATATTAAGATAATATATACACTAAGCTTGTATATATCTCTAATCAGATACTAGGTGATTCTTATCTAGTTTTTTTGTTTCTCTAAGTATAAATACTGCTGTCATTACAGAAGATAACAAATCCGCAGTAGGTCCTGCAACCCACACTCCTGTAAGCTTTAAAAAGCTAGGTAATATAAGCAGTAATGGTAATAATACAATAACCTGTCTTAGTAAAGTTAAAAATATAGCTATTTTAGCTCTTCCTATTGCTTGGAAGAAATTTGCACTAACTAGTTGAAAACCTATAATGGGCAGCATAATGAGAAAGATTCTAATTCCTTTAGCTCCAATGTCTAACAGTTGAATATCATTATTACTAAATACACCGATTATAGCTCTAGGAATCAATTGTATTATTATAAAACCTAAAGTACACACACAAGTAGCAGCTAATATAGATAATTTTAAAGCCTTCTTTACCCTTTCATAATTTTTAGCACCATAATTATATCCTATAATAGGTTGAGCTCCCTGATTGATACCAAAAATAGGCATAAATATTAACATAGTTACACTAGTTATAATTCCCATGGCAGCAATAGCAGTATCTCCACCATAAGTTTGTAATGCATTATTAAATACTATTGTAATTCCACTAGCTACTATCTGCATTAAAAAAGGTGACATACCTATAGAAAATATTTGACTTATTATATGAAAATCTAGTTTTAAGTTTGGTATTTTGAATTTTAGCATACTTTTTCTACCCATAAAATAAGCTAATACCCATATAGAGCATACAGCCTGTGATATTATAGTTGCAAGAGCTGATCCTTGTATACCTAATTTTAATCCAAAAATAAATAACGGATTAAGAATAATATTTAATATAGCTCCAATAAGCATAGTAGCCATAGCTGTCTTGGGGTTTCCTTCTGAACGTATTATATTATTTAATCCGAAACCTATATTTTGAAGTAATGTTCCAATTAATATAATTCTTATAAATTGCTTTGCTAAAGGCAATACTTCCTTGCTTGCCCCAAACATTACTAAAAGGGGCTCCTCAAATATTAATCCTAAAGCAGTTACTAGTACCGATACTATTATAACTAAAATTAAAGCATTTCCTAAAATATGTTCTGCCTCTTCTCTTTTATGCTGCCCTAGCCTAATAGAAATAGTTGCCGCTGCTCCAATACCTATTAACATACCAAAAGCCATAGTAACTAATATAATTGGAAATGCTACTGTAGTGGCTGAAATTCCCAGAAGCCCCACAGCTCTTCCTACAAATATTCTGTCTATAATACTATACATAGCATTAACTAACATACCTATAATAGCTGGAACTGAAAACTTCCATAATAGTTTACCAATATTTTCTCTTTCTAATTGATTCGAATTATCCAATTTTGTACCTCCTAACGCACTTTTAGAGCTGACTTAAAATAATCTCTATTAAATTACTTGAGAGCGCTATTATTATATAGCATAATTATATTACTGCTTAGTTGATGTCTATATACATAATTCCCCAATAGTATATACACAAATTACATAATAACACATTATTATAACAATAACCAATACATAAAAATTAGTTAACTTTTACTAGAATTATATAGATACCTACAGCATAAAATTCTTAATTAATACAAGTGGCTGTGGTAAAAGTCAAAATCCTGAATATATTTTGACTTTTACCACAGCCACTTGTCATATCAATATAACTATTATAGAAATTATCTTTTAGCTAGTAATTCAGCCTTATTATTTTAACTAAATTACTTGAATTCATTCATAAACTTCTCTGCATTTATTGGACTCCATTTTCTATTAACCAAAGGATCACCATCTCTAAGGTATGGAATACTATCTATATAACTAGGCCTATTTTCTTTATATAATACACCAACAGGTATACCATCATCTCCCCATTCCATTGATTTTTCAAAAGCTTTTATTTTATCTGTTGGATCATATTCTTCATCTAACTTATATACTCTTTCTTTGTACCACTTATAGGTATTTACATGATTAAAGGTTACACAAGGTTGCAAAATATCTACCAAAGAGTATCCATTGTGATTTATAGCCTTCTTCATTATACTGACTAACTGATCTCCATCACCCGAGAAAGCTCTTGCTACAAAGGTACACCCTAAGCTAATAGCAAAAGCTGCTGGATTGAATCTAGGAACAATAACTCCATCAAGCTGCATTGATGTTTTTTGACCTATTTCCGTTGTTGGTGATCCCTGACCTTTAGTAAGTCCATATATTTGGTTATCATGAACAAAATGAGTTATATCTACATTTCTTCTTATATTATGAAGTAGATGATTTCCACCTTCACCATAACTGTCTCCGTCTCCTGATGTAATAATGACTTTTAAATCCTTATTAGCTATTTTAGCTCCAACTGCTGGTGGAATAGCTCTCCCATGGAGGCTGTTGAAACCATTAGTATTTATATAATGAGGTGTCTTAGCAGCTTGACCTATTCCGGAACATAAAAGAACTTCTTCTGGTTTAAGTTCCAGCTCTGATAGGGCTTGTTTTAATGCATTTACTATACCAAAGTTTCCGCATCCTGGACACCAAGCTACTTCATCCTTAGAATTATATATCTTCTTATCTAACATTCATAGCACCTCTTTTCTGAATTCGCTGTATATTTCATAAGCACTTATTTGTCGTCCATCATATTTTAATATGCTCTTATCCATTTTAATTCCAGTTTCCTGCCTTATAAGCTTTGCTAGTTGTCCTGTATAATTTTGTTCTACGTTTATCACTGTTTTAACATCAGCAGCATACTTAGCTAAAAGTTTTTCAGGCAGTGGATATATATCTCCAAATAACAGTGCTCCTGTAGAAAATCCTTCTTTATTCAACTGCTCTACGGCATCTTTTATAGCTCCATAGGTAGATCCCCATCCAACCAAAAGTGTTTCTGGAGTTTCTGATCCAAAATATTCAGGCTCTAATACTTCTTGTTTTAAAAGATCTAATTTTCCCATTCTTTTCTTCATCATTGCAATACGAACTTTTGACGACTCTGTAATATGTCCATATTCATCATGTTCATCGCTGTCTACTAATACTATCTGTCCTTCTATCTGACCTGGAAGTATTCTTTTAGATATTCCAGTTTCAGTTAACTTATATCTCTTATAAGGTCCTTCTTTTAAATCATTTTCCAAATCTTTTTCAGAAGCTATATGTCTTTCAATAGTAATCTTACTAAAATCAAAAGGGTTAACAGTTCTAGCAGTATCAGCTAAATATTGATCTGTAAGAATAATTACTGGTATTTGATATTTATCTGCAATATTTAAAGCTCTAGCTGTTTGATAGAAGGCATCTTCAGGGCTTCTAACAGCTAAAATCATTCTTGGTGCTTCACCATGTGAAGCTGTAAGAATAAAGCTTAAATCACTTTGTTCTGATCTAGTAGGGAGACCTGTTGCTGGAGATGGTCTTTGAGAATCTACTATTACAAGGGGTACTTCTATTTGCGCTGCAAGTCCTAGTGCTTCTACCATAAGTGATAGTCCGCCACCTGATGTTCCTGTCATAGCTCTAGCTCCTGCATAAGATGCTCCTAAAGCCATTATTATGGAAGCTATCTCATCCTCAGCTTGCTCTACTATAATACCAGCTTCTTTGGATTTTTTTGAAAGATATGTCATAACACTGGTTGATGGTGTCATAGGATAAGCAGAATAAAAACTTACCCCTGCTGCTAATGCCCCTAGAGCTATAGCTTGGTTTCCATTTATTAGAATAGTATCTTTTTCTTCTAATACCCTTGTATTAAATACTTTTTTAGCGGAGTCATATCCCTTTTTTAGTGCAAGAATGTTATCATCAAGTACTTTTTTAGAAAATTTATTTTGTAAAACTTTTTGTGCCTTGTCCTCTTGGAAGCCAAATACTTTAAGTAAAGCACCTATAGCTACAGTTCCAATAACTTTTGGATTTCCAACTTCTGCAGCTGATTTTTTCATAGGTATAGTTAATACTCTAGAATCCTCATATTTAATTGATTCATCACATATTAAAACACCGGTTTTCTTTAATCTGTCTATATGAAGATTCGTAGTATTTAAATCTAATGCTATAATAGCGTCTAATTCTGTATGATGAGAATTTATGGGTTTTTCTCCAAACCTAACCTGAATAAAATTATGACCTCCTCTTACTCTAGACATATAGTCCTTCGTAGCAAAGGTATAATATCCTTCTTTTTTTAGAATTTTTTCAAATATAGCGCTGATAGTATCCATTCCTTGACCAGCGCTTCCACCAATTAAAATATTATATATCAAGTTAATTCGCCCCTTTTATTAGTATTAATAATTATTAGTAATTAATAATTATTATCATTGATTATAGTTTACTACTTTTTCATTAACTTGTAAATATTAGTTAAAAAAATAATAAGATTTTATTAATATGTTTATATAGTTACTGGTATATTTTTTTAATACTCAGTATCATTAAATTTGCTCTTAATTTAATATTATTTGTATTTGCAATCAATTATTACTTGAAATTTTCCAAAGCTAAACTATTATATATGTATCTTATTAGTATAATTATTTACTCGTCATAAAATAAAAACTACATGAAAATTAGATTGTTTATAGTAAAAAATATAGAAATTTAGGAATATGTTTCCAAAGCTGAAGGCACATTTAAAAACTTTTTATCAGTCTTAGTGAAGTGTTTTTAGAAAATCTTGGGAGCTTTGATATGTTTGAGGTACGAGTTTATCAAAGCTTCTTAGATTTTCAAAAACACGAACTTTAGACTGATTAAAAGTTTTTAACGTGCTGAAGCTTGGCAACATATTGCGGAGCATAAGTTAAGTTTACTACGCTAGACCTCTCTAGAGCTATAATTAAAAAGGATCAGATAGCATTGTAATCTATCTGATCCTATGTTTAAAACTTAAACTATTATAATCCTCTTTCGTAGGCTTCTACCATTCTTTTAACCATCTGGCCTCCAACTGAACCATTTTCTCTTGCAGTAAGGTCTCCATTATATCCTTCTTTTAGATTTACTCCTACTTCTCTAGCAGCCTCCATTTTAAATTTATCAAGTCCTGCCTTTGCTTCTGGAACTAAAACTCTATTTCCTCTGTTTGCCATAATGAATTCCTCCTTTTATCTTTTATAATTTTTTTGTTGCATTATAAGTTTATGCTTTTTTGTGATTATTACTCTATTAAACTACATACAAAATAACAAATTTTTATCATTATTGGCATAGTCTGAATTGAATAAAAAATTATATATAGGTTATACTTTTCCTTAGATTAGTTTTATAACTAATCTTGCTATAATAAAATCCCTTTAAAACCTTATAATTTCACTGTAGAAAGAACTCTTCTAAAATTGAGTTCTTTCTATATTTTTATATCATTAATTCTTTAATATAAATATGAAAAGAGCCTTACAGACTCTAATCTACAACGTGGTTTTGTGAGCATCTAGCATAGTCTGATATAAAAGTACTACTATACTATCAATTAATTCTTCCTTTTTAACTTGTATGTCTTTATCCGAATAACATATTTCTTCTATTTTTTTTAACCACTTTTCAATCCTTGAGTCATTAATATTTTTAAATTCTTTTAAGCATTCATTACATATTTTATCTTGCTTAACTTGATACTCTATTTCCTTAGAACTTAACTCTACTAATGACATAACTTTATAATATAGTCTTTCTTTATTTAAATCATCATCATCTATAGCATCATTTATTTGCTGCGCCACAGTTCTCCAAGTTCTAAATTTTATTTCCAATAGTTTTCTAATATCATTATTCTTAAAATTAGTAAGTTGATATTTTATTATTTCATCAATTTCTAAAATATCTTTTTCATTACTTATTGTATTTTTCAAATCTTTCTCAAAGCCTATAATTTTCAAATTATTAATCATAATTGAAACAAAGTTCGATGGAATAGGAACTCCAAGTATAGTTAAATTCTCTAATATACTGATAGTTTCTGACATTATGAGAAAGGCTACCATAACTTGTGATAACATATCTGTTTTAATTATAGCTACAACTCCAATTTCTAATAATCTTATAGTTATTATTGTCGTACTATAGAGAACTATTTTTTTAAAAAATTTTATAACACCTCTACTTGCAAATGTTCTATACTTTATGGCCGCTTTTATACCTAGTATTGTATCTGTAGCTATAAGAATAATTAGAATTGAGCCAGATACTTGGAATCCTCCGAATATATTAAACAATACACCCATTATTGTAGAAATAAAAGAAATCCCTGCCAAAGAGTATAACCTTGACATTTTAAATCTACCACCTTATAACTATTAATAATAAGCTCCACTTTATTTTTAATATATTATATGGAGCTATTTGATATTTGATATATTTAATAATTTATTATGTAAAAAATAAGCCTAAATCTCATATACATAAGACTTAGACTTATTTTTTAGTGTTTATCTCTATACCACTTATCATAGTTTAATTCACGTTTTCTTTTTTTCTTATAGCTTCTTTTAAAGTATGCCAAGCAAGTACTGCACATTTTACTCTAGCTGGCATAGTGGATATATTTTGAAGAGCAATAGCATCTTCAAGTTTTTCTAGTTCTTCTTCATTAGTTACTTCTTTTTTAATCATACCTATAAAGGTAGTAACATATTCTAAAGCTTCTTCCTTTGTTTTTCCCTTAATTAAATCGATCATCATAGATGTTGATGCTTGAGATATAGCACAACCGCTACCTTCAAAAGCAGCATCTTCAATTATATCTTTATTGAACTTAAGTGATAAAATTATATCGTCGCCACAACTAGGATTATGTCCTCTCTCTCTACAATCAGCATGCTCTAAATACCTTTTATTGTGGCCACTTTGATTATGCTCCATAATAAGCTCTGTATATATTAAATTAAGATTCTCCATACCCTAACCACTTCCTTACATTTTTTAAGCTGTCAATAAATCTATCTACTTCTTCAAAAGTATTATAAAAATAAAAGCTAGCTCTGGCAGAAGCCTGTATACCTAAGTATTTCATTAAAGGTTGTGCACAGTGATGTCCTGCCCTTACAGCCACTCCATAACTATCTACTATACTAGCTACATCATGTGGATGAACTCCCTCTATATTAAAAGATATTATTCCGCCCCTATCTTCTGCATTCTCAGGTCCATATACAGTTACATATGGTATTTCCTTTATCTTATTTAGAGCATACTCTGTAAGTTCTTTTTCATGTTCTACAATATTTTCAAATCCAATAGATTGCAGATAATCTATTGCAGCAGATAAAGCTACTGCACCTTCAACATTTTGAGTGCCTGCTTCAAATTTAAATGGTAGTTCAGCAAAGGTAGCCTCCTGTTCTGTTACATATTCTATCATATCTCCACCTCGTAAAAAGGGAGGCATTTTTAGAAGTAACTCTTCCTTTCCATATAATACTCCAATACCCATTGGTGCTAGCATCTTATGTCCGGAAAATACGAAAAAATCTGCATCTAAATCTTTCACATTTACTTTCATGTGAGGTACACTCTGTGCTCCATCAACTACCACTACGGCACCTTTAGTATGTGCATAATTTATTATATCTTTAATAGGATAAATTGTAGCAAGAACATTAGACATTTGAACAATAGCTACCAATTTTGTCCTATCTGTAATTTTGCTTTTATATTCTTCTTCATTTAATCTTCCATACTTATCAGTATACATATACTTTAATACAGCATTTTTAGCTTTCGCTACCATTTGCCAGGGAAGAATATTACTGTGATGTTCAGATATTGTAACAACTATTTCATCACCGGGTTCAATGAATGCCATTCCATAAGTATAAGCAATAAGATTCAAAGATTCCGTAGTATTCTTAGTAAAAATTATTTCATTGGTTTTATCTGCACCTATAAAATCTTTTACTTTTTCTCTTGCTCCTTCATAAGCCTCTGTAGCTGCCACACTTAAATAATGGGCACCTCTATGAGGATTTCCATTTATTTTTTCATTGTAATAGGTAATAGCTTCTATAACTGATCTAGGTTTATGGGTTGTGGCACCGTTATCGAAGTAAATTATATCCTTATCATTTACTTTGATAGATAATATGGGAAAATCTTCTCTAACTTTATTTATATCAATCTTGCTCATCTACAAGCCTCCTATTAAGTTCGTCAATAAGTAATTCTCTTAATTCTTTTACTGGAATTCTATCAAATATAGGGGTAAATTTGGCTTCAACTACAAGCTTTTTAGCTTCCTTCTCATTAAAACCTCTACTCATTAAGTAGAATAATTTATCTTCATCCATTTGCCCTACACTAGCTGCATGAGCTCCCTCCACATCATCCTCTTCACACAAAAGCATTGGAATAGAATCTGATTTTACTGCAGCATCCAACAAAAGTACATCTTCTGTTTGGGCACCTTTGGATTTTGTTGAGCCTTTCTTAAAGTCAATATTACCTCTAAAGACTTTTTTAGCCTTATCTTTTAGTACTCCTTTTACATCCATAATACTTTCAGTTCTTCGTCCAAAGTGATTTGCTGTGTAATATATATCCTGCTTTCTGCTTCCATCTACAAAGTAAGCTGAATAAAGTTCAGAAGAACTATTATCTTCATTTAAATTAGAAATATAATTAGTAATGTTAGTTTCGCTACCAAATTCTATAGTTATCCAATTTACCTTTGCACCTCTTTCAACAAATGCTACATTAGAGTCAAAATGCTGAGATTTATCATTCATTCGTTGTATTTTAACTACTGTAACATTTGAGTTATCCATAGCAAAGACTTTTGTTACTCCATTATGCAATGCTTTATCTATGTTGTCTGTACTATAATCTATAACAAGTGTAACCTTACTGCCTTTTTCTGCGATGACTATATTATGGTCAATGACTACAGGATTCTTATCATTCATAACAAAATTTAATTTAATTGGAGATTTTATATCTGCATTTTCTGATGTTCTTATAAATACTCCACTATTAAATCCTTTTTCCCCTAAAAATGTTAGCTCCTTTGATACTCCGAAACTATCATTGGTATTTAAGTAACCACATAAATCTTTACCTTTTTTCACCCAACTTTTTGTATCTAAAACTTCTACTCCATTTAATGTATTCTCTTCAAAACTTATATACTTCTTTTTATAAGGTTCTAAACTTGGTAATTTATAGTCTTTTAATAAAAAACTATTGACTTTTAAATGTCTCCAGGTTGGGACTACGGTTTGGTTCAACTTATGCTCTTCTTTATTATTTATAATTTCTATTATATCAGTTGGTCTGCTCTTTACATTTTCCTTTATATTTGTATTCATAAATTGATCCCTCCCTTAACCTATAGTTCCTTCAAGTTCTAACTTAATTAGATTGTTCATTTCAACTGCATATTCCAGTGGAAGCTCCTTTGCTATGGGTTCAACAAAGCCTCTTACTATCATAGCCTTAGCATCAGCTTCGCTTAATCCCCTACTCATTAGGTAGAATATGGCTTCATCACTTATTCTTCCTATTTTAGCTTCATGTCCGATATCAATGTTATCATTAGATACACTTATAACTGGTACAGTATCAGATCTTGATTGGTTATCAAGCATTAAAGACTCACAAGATACTGTAGACTTACAATGGTGGGCATTAGGTGCTGCACTTAAAAGTCCTCTATATATAGCCACTCCACCATTTTTTGATATAGACTTAGAGTTTATGGTAGAGGTAGTATATGGTGCTGCATGAACTACCTTTGACCCTGTATCTAAATGTTGACCAGATCCTGCAAAGGTAACACCTGTAAATTCGGACTTAGCACCTTCACCTTTTAGAATACTCATAGGATAAAGCATTGATACCTTTGACCCAAAGGATCCAGAAACCCATTCAATAGTTCCATTTTTATCTACTGTTGCTCTTTTAGTGTTTAGATTATACATATTTCTTGACCAATTCTCTATAGTACTATATCTAAGTGTAGCATCTTCCTTTACAAAAAGTTCCACACAGCCAGCATGAAGATTGTTAACGTAATACTTAGGAGCTGAACAACCTTCTATATAATGAATTTTTGCTCCTTTTTCAACTACTATTAGAGTATGTTCGAATTGACCTGCACCAGGAGCATTTAATCTAAAATAGGATTGTATAGGAATATCTACCTGAACTCCTGCTGGTACATATACAAAGGAACCACCTGACCAAACTGCTCCATGCAGCGCTGCAAATTTATGATCACTAGGAGGTACAAGCTTCATGAAATAAGGTTTTACAAAGTCTTCATATTCCTTAACTGCTGTTTCCATATCCATATAAAGAACTCCTTGATTGGTAAGTTCTTCACTTACATTATGGTATACTACTTCTGAATCATATTGAGCACCCACTCCAGCCAAAGACGCATGTTCTGCTTTTGGTATACCAAGAAGATCAAAGGTCTTCTTAATGTCATCTGGTACATCATTCCAATCATGCTTCATGTCTGTATTAGGCCTTATATAAGTTACTATATTTTCTACATCTAAATCCGTTAGATCAGGTCCCCAAGCTGGCATAGGCATACTGTTATATATATCTAAAGCTTTAAGTCTAAAATCTCTCATCCATTTAGGTTCATCTTTTTCCTCTGATATCTGCTCTATTATTTCTCTTGTTAGCCCCTTCTCTGTCTTATAACTATATTTAAAATCATTCTTAATATCATAAATTCCACGTTCTATATCTTCTACATAGGTTTTACTCTTTTCCAAACTAAATCACCTCTCTTTTTTCTTGTCTCTAAATTTATACTTGAGCCCTTATTGCATCATATCCCTTTTCTTCTATTTCTCTAGCTAAAGATATGTCACCAGTTTTCACTATTCTTCCGTCAATTAAAATATGAACATAGTCAGGATTTAAGTAATCTAATACACGGTTATGATGTGTTATAACAAGTATTGAATTTTCACTGCTAACAAGCTTCTTTACCCCTTCTGAAACTATCCTTACAGCATCTACATCAAGTCCGGAATCTGTCTCATCCAATATTGCTAGTTTAGGTTCTAATATTGCCATTTGTAAAATTTCATTTTTCTTTTTTTCACCACCAGAAAAACCTAAATTCAAATATCTTTGTGAATACTCCTCATTAATTTTTAACAAAGCCATTTTTTCCTTTAACAACTTTCTGAATTTTATTATGTTTTGTGGTTTTCCTTCCACCGCACCTTTTGCTGTTCTAAGAAAATTTTCTACAGTTATTCCAGGTACCTCTTCTGGATATTGGAAGGATAAAAATATTCCTCTTCGTGCTCTCTCATCTACCTTTAAATCATTTATCAGCTGTTCCTGAAAAAATATTTCACCATTATCTATTACATATTTTGGATGGCCCATTAGAGTATTAGCGAGAGTGGATTTACCAGCACCATTAGGGCCCATAATTGCATGCACTTCGCCTTTTTTAATTTCTAAATTTAATCCTTTTAATATTTCTTTTTCTTCAACTTTGGTTTTGAGATTATTTATTTTAAGAAGTATATTTTCCATTGTTATCTCTCCTTTATATCAGAGTATTTTACTCTGATTTATATTTTAAAATATGTATATCTTTAATATTAAACTCTATTTATTAAAGATATATGGTACTATTATTCTTATAAAACATAGTACTATACTATATCATACTAAATTACTCTGGATTTATATTTATATTTTACTACTTAGAGAAAAAATAATCAATAAATAATTAATAATAATTATTAATAATGATACAAATAATTCCACTAAATGGATATAAGGTTTTGAAAAATCATTACTTGACATTATACTGAAAAGATATTAAAATTATAAAAAAGTTCATTAAATATTAATAGTTTTAACATAACAGCTATGATAGGAAAAAGTAGACAATAATATGTTTTACAGAGAGTGGGAATAGGTGAAAGCCCATAAACTAAAACTGTTGAAAATCATCCTTGAGCTGCAGGCTGAAAAATTAGTAAGCTGAGCCGGTTTTGCACCGTTAACTAAATTAAGCAATAAATTTGGGTGGTACCGCGGACCTATCTTCGCCCCATTTGGTGAAGATAGGTCTTTTTATATCCATTTCCATAATATATTATGGAAAACAAAACTAAAAGCTTTATATTTTTAAAAGGAGGCATTTTTTTTGTACACATTTTTAATTGGATTATTATTACTTTTAATTGGTTATTTGTTTTATTCAAAATATGTTGAAAAACAATTTGGAGCAAATTATTCAAGAAAAACACCAGCATACGCAGTTCAAGATGGAGTAGATTATATTCCTATGGCTACATGGAAAATATTCCTAATCCAACTTTTGAATATTGCGGGATTAGGACCTGTATTTGGAGCATTACAAGGTGCATTATATGGACCAGTAGCATTCCTTTGGGTTATTATTGGATGTATTTTAGGCGGTGCTGTTCACGATTACCTATCTGGTATGATTTCTTTAAGACATAATGGGGCAAGTCTTTCAGAAATTCACGGTCTATATCTGGGGAAAAAAGTTCAAAATGTAATGAGAGTTATAACAGTATTTTTTTGTGTTATTGTTGGTGTAGTGTTTATAGCAGGTCCAGCAGGTCTTTTAGCTCAGTTAACTCCTGGATATTTAAGCACTGGCTTTTGGATAGCAGTTATATTTATATATTACGTTTTAGCAACCATACTTCCAATTGACGTTGTAATAGGAAAAATATATCCTGTATTCGGTATATGTTTATTTACTATGGCAATTGGTGTTGGTGGTGCAATATTAATTAAGGGCTATCATATTCCTGAAGTTACACTTGCTAATTTACATCCATCTAATTTACCTATGTGGCCTATGATGTTTGTTACTATTGCTTGTGGAGCAATTTCTGGTTTCCATGCCACGCAGTCACCTATGATGGCAAGGTGTCTTAAATCTGAAAAACTTGGTAGACAGGCTTTTTATGGGGCAATGATAGCAGAAGGTGCCATTGCACTTGTTTGGGTAGCCGCAGGTCTTTCTTTCTATAATGGTATTCCTGGTCTAGGTGAAGTAATTTTAGGAAAAGCAGGTGCTGCAGGGGCAGTATTTGAAATAACGAAAACTCTGCTTGGATCTATTGGCGGCGTACTTGCCATTCTAGGTGTTATAGTATGTCCAATAACTACAGGCGATACTGCTTTCAGAAGCGCAAGACTTGCATTGGCTGACATAATTGGATACCCTCAAGATAAAATTAAGAACAGGTTATTATTAGCTCTACCAATGTTTGCTATATCTCTCTTCTTAACATTTGTTAAGTTTCCTATACTTTGGAGATATATGAACTGGCTTACACAAGCATTCGCAATGGTTACACTTTGGGCTTGTTCCGTATATTTAGTTAGAAAAAGTAAAAATCATTGGATTTCAACCATACCAGCAACATTTATGTCCGCTGTATCTATAAGCTATATATTGCAAGCTCCAGAAGGCTTTAGAATAAATGCAATATTTTCAAATATAGTAGGCGTAGTTGTGTCGCTATTAATCTTTATGTTATTCTTATATAAGATAAGAACTATAGATAAAGTAGCAGATGCAGCTGCATAAATAATAATATTATTTTAATTTTCTATTCATGAAGCAAAGCACTAATAAGTACTAATAATATTATTAGCTTATTAGTGCTTTAATTTACATTTTTACAAATTTTATACACGTCAAATATATTAAAATTTAACCCCTTCTTCTAAATACCTTTTTATAGGGTTTAGTTCCTCGTCTTCCTGTATATAATCTATAAATTCAGGGTATAACCTAATAGCTTCTTTTAAGTCTTCTACAGCCTCTTTAAAGTTGTTAACTTTAACATAATAGCAAGCCCTATTATAATATAAAAATTCCGTATCCAAATTATTTCTTATACCATCACTTATTATATCTATAGCAGTGTAATATTCTTCTCTCTCTTTATAAATCACAGCTAAATTAAGATAACTATATGGATAACAAGGATTCTCATCTATAGCAAGCTTATAGTATTCCATAGCCTCATTAGTTTTTCCCATTCTGCAAAGTATTACACCTTTATTAAATAAAGCTAGATAGTGATTACCATCAATTTCTAAACTCTTATTTATCATTGCCAGTGCCATTTCATACTGGCCCAATTCCTCATAAATAGAACTTAAGTTTGTGCAAGCCCAAAAATCTTCCTTATCCATAGATAAAACTTTTTCATAACACTTTATAGCGTTTTCCTTATCTCCAATTTCATCATATGCTCCAGCCAGAAAGAAATACGCACGATTATAATCTGGGTTTAATGTTATTGCTTTGTTATAGTACTTTATTGCTTCTTGAAACTCTTTTCTGTTATCATATAGAATAGCTAATCCATAGTAGGCTCTTTCATCCTTTGAATTTATTCTTAATATTTCATTGTACTTCTTTTCTGCTAGTTCATCTTCCTCTATTTCATCATATATTAAAGCCATATCTAACAATAATTCTGTATCCTCACTGCCCCCAACGCTGTTATAGGCTTTATTATAAAAATTAAGAGCTTTATCAATTTGTCTCTCTCCGTAAAATTTTCTTGCAATAACCTTATAGTTATCTATTTTATATCTTTTAGTAGCCATAATTTTGCTCCTTTTTTAAACCACTTGATTTTATAACACATAATTATACAAGTATATTTATGTATTGTAAAACATAATTATGTTATTTTTTCAGATCCTTAATAACACTTCATATGTATGAATCATATAATATCTATGATGATAATATTATTTAAGGTGGATGAGTAAATGAGTTACGTAGATATTTCAAATTATAGAGTAAATAAACCTTATCCTATAGTAGATATTCCACGTGAAAATCTCTATTTTGCTAATATTTTGATGGATGATTATTGTAGTGTAATTAGCGAGTATACAGCTATATCTCAATATATATATGCACACATAATAAGTGACGAAACAGAGCTATCAGATGATTTTTTAGGAATCTCTATGGTTGAAATGCAGCATCTTCAACTTTTAGGTGATGTTATTAAACAACTAGGTGGTAATCCTGTATTTAGAAGTGGCAACGGCTTGGTTTGGAATAGCAACTTAGTCCCTTATAGTAACTCTACACGAAATAGACTAAGATTAGCTATAAAATCTGAACAAAGATCCATAGACCAATACAATGCACACATTTCTAAAATAAATGATGCCGATATACAAATTCTGCTGAAGAGAATAATACTAGATGAAGAATTGCATATTCAAATACTTAAAGATCATCTAGATAAATATAAGAGTAAACATGAAAATCATGATACTAAATATGCCGATTATAATGACTATAAAGGTTATAACTATGAGCCAGATAACTACAATACCAGCTATGAAAATCCTAATTCTAAAGAAGCTGAATATATAGATAGGCAGAATTATAATTATGAAGATAACTATAATAATAGCCAAGATAACTCTGATAACGACAATTTTCAACACACTGAATATAATGACCATAGGCGCGGCAATTCAAGACACAGACGAACTCATGAAAGAAGACACAATAGGTCTAGAATATAGAAGTGATGATAGACTGAAAAATTCTAATGATTTTTAATATAGGTTTTATAACTAGAGTGTATGGCATGTCTGTACACTCTTAGTTATTACTATAAAGTGAGCTGGCATCAAGCCAACTCAAACATTTTATTTTTTATTAATTTGGAATTTTATAGTTGCTTTAGCTTTTCCCCCTTTGTTAACTAACTTCTTGTTATGCCTATGAACTATTTGTTGAATATCAATACCGTCCTGATAAAGCTTTTCTATTATTCCTATGGCTACTTGTATATTATCTAGCACTTCTTCAGCTATATGGGCTTTATCATCTTCCTTAATAGCTTTAACTAACTGCAAGCTTTCCTCATATACTCTTGCCTTATGGAGATTCCAACTTTCATCTTTGTCTAGCACCATTAATTCCATTAATTAATTCCTCCTTGCTTTTTTTGCAAATAATATTGCGCTTAGTCTGATTCAAATTTTCACTTTATCTCACAGGAAACATTATATGAACTAATCTATGAATATGTTACACTTGTTAACCTATTTTTTAATTGCATAAAATACCAAAATTATTGCTAATTCTTACCTAAAACTCTTTTCAAGCTCAAATATATCTTCTACAAGTCTTTTCCTAACTTCTATTTTTAATAAGATTTTAGGCTTCATTTGGTACACCTCCATTAATGTTAACTACTACTACATTCTATCATTTATTTTTAATTATAAAAGTGTATTATTGGGTAACATTTTCACTAAAAAATTTTATTGTTGCTTTTTTAGGAATTAATTACTTGTATTAAATTATTATATAGGTCTAAACTATTATTAATGGAACTAGATAAGGAGGTGAGTAGGATGGATTCCGAAACAAATCAACCTTATCAATCTACATTATCCTATAATAAAGAACAGATTAATTTAATTAAAAATACAGTAGCTAAAGGAGCAACTGAGGATGAAATAAAAATATTTCTTTATTTAGCACAGCAATATAATCTAGATCCATTTAAAAAAGAAATTTGGTTTACTAAGTATGGAAGCCAAACAAATATAATGACAAGTAGAGATGGATATTTAAAATATGCTCACACAAGCCCCGAGTTTGGAGGGTTAATAAGTTTTGTAGTACACGAAGGTGATAACTTTGAAGTTGATGCAGCTGAATATAAGATAACTCACAAGTTTGGTACAAAGCGTGGAAAGATACTAGGTGCTTGGGCTAGATGTGATCGAAAAGGAAAAAGGCCATTTATTAGTTATGTATCCTTTGAGGAATATAATCAAAACACACCGATTTGGAGAAAATATCCTAGTGCTATGATACAAAAAGTTGCTGAAGTTTTTGTGTTAAAAAGAGCTTTTGGAATAAATGGTTTGGTAACAAATGAGGAAATGAATGATGAACCTTCTAGTCATAAAGAAAGTATTCAAAGTACAAAGGCTCCTATGATGGAAAAAGAACAAAAATCTACTATTTGGGAATTAGCACAATCTAAAGGCATGACAATAGATAGCTTAAAACAGTATACTATAAAAGAATTTGATACACCCTTAACTTATCTCACCTATGAACAAGCTGAGCAATTGCTTAATAAGTTGTCTAAGGATATAATTCTTAAGGATGAGAAGGATAATGTCAATAACGGAAATTTAACTATTGAAGAAAATGAAGCCTTGAATACTATAGCTCCTACTGAATAGGCTACATTTAAATTTTTATTAAGATAAACAGCAGTCTCAGAAGCTACAATTCATGGAACATTTGCATAAAAGACTTGAAGCAATTGATATAAAAATAGGATTTAGTACTGAATTTAATTTTCAGTGCTAAATCCTCTTCTTTACAAGTGGCCTAAAAAGTATTTCGCAAAAAATTATTTTGAGTATCCTTTTATTTTAATTACCTCTTCCTCCGGAGGATGATCTTACGGCACCACCTCCGCCGAAGTTGTTTCCTCCTCCAAAGTTAATTCTCGTATTGTTAGAGCTTGTTTGAGGTAGAGTTATTAAAACTGAGTCTCCTTCTTTTAGTCCTTCTACTATTTCTGCTTGATTTTGATTTTGTAGTCCAACAGTGACTTGTATAAGCTTACCAGCTGCATTGTTTCCATAACCAGCACTGTTACCAGATCTACTATTCTTAGAGTTACCGTTATTTCCTGCACTATTAGTTGCTTGTCCAGTTTTTTGAGATTGACTACTATTAGCTTGTTTACTAGTTCCATCGGAAGACGGAACCATTACAAAATGCTTTCCATTTCTATCTATTAGTGCTTCAACTGGAATAGTAAGTACATTTTCCTTACTCTCAATTGCAATAGTTACATTAGCATTCATGCCCGGCTTTATACGCTCAGGATTGCTTACTGAAACTGTTACATCAAAAGTTGTTACGTTATTAGTTGTCTTACCAGTTTGGGCGATTTTTTCAACCACTCCATCATAGGTCTTATCTTTAATTGAATCTACGCCTATAGTAGCCTTTTGACCTACTTTAACCTTATCTATATCAAGTTCATCTACTGGCAAAATAACTTGCATCTGTGTTAAATCTGTTATGGTTGCTATAGCCTTATTATTACTATCAATAGTATCCCCTTCTTTAACATTCAATGTAGAAATTACACCATCTATCGAACTGGTGATAGTAGTTTTACTAAGACTAGACTGCTTAAAACTCAAATCACTTTGAGCCTGTTGTATTTCTAGTTTTTTAGCATTAATGTTATTCTGTATAGTCTCCCCATCTAATTTAAACATCTTTTCACCTTTTTTAACTTCAGCTCCTGGTGATATATACACAGTTTCTATTTTCCCACTGTCTGGGAATGGAACTTGTACTTCTAAAGAGTCATTTACAACAATAATTGCTAAGGCACCATATGCTTGTTTTGCTGTTTTAACATTATCTCCAGACGAAACAAATATTGATTTAACTTTTCCATCTATTGGGGCCTTTATGTAAAGATCATCTAAGCTCTTTTCTAGATTACTAAGCTCTAAATTTTTTTGAGCTAAACTATTCTGTGCCGAAGCTACACTTTGCTGTGCATTAGAATCATCTATGTTGCAAATTACATCTCCTTTTTTTACTGGATCTCCTGCCTTAAAAGAGAGATTTTTAATAGTTCCGGAATTACTTGAGGATACACTAACCTCGTTGACACTTGTAATAGTTCCTGTAGCTTGTACAGTTATATCTATGTTTCCTTTCTTTACTTTATTTGTTATAATTCTGTTACTGGTTACAGTACTCTTACTGGCATAGCTCTTATATCCAAAATACCCGCCTGCTGAAACTACACCAACTATTGAGCAACCCACTATAAACTTTATTATCTTTTTTTTCATTAACTTATCACTCCTGCCTAGCTCATATTAACGAATAATAAATAAAATTACATTAATTCAAATTAAATATTACATAAGCATTGTGACACACAAGTGGCAAAGTTGTTAATAATTTATGAATAACTTTGTTAAATTTATAATAAAATATATTTATCAAACTTTTGCAATCTTTATATCAAACTTTACTTTTTAGATTTCCTCAGTTTCTAGCTTAAATCCATTCAATTCTACGTCATCACTTAATTCAATTAATAAACACTTTCTTCCTTCTTTATTTACTACTTGCTTTATGGCACCAAGTTCCCTTGGTGTGATGGTTATATTAGTTGTTTCATTTTCTATTTTTATGGATCTACTTTCAAAATCAGGAATTATATTTTTCACTTTAAAGTCATAATTTCCTCCACAAACTTCTTCAAAAACACTTTCTAATGCTTCAGTTTGCTCTATTCCACTGAACTCTAATATATCTTTTATTTCTTTCATGTCAATGGTTGGTTCTTCTTCTTCGTCTATATCCTCTTCTAGCTTTTCATTTATTCTTTCATATATTTCTTGCATGGTTTCTGGTTTTATTTTATCACCTACCACATTATTAAGTATGGCATTGAAACTTTCTTTTTCTTCTATAGCAGTTGGTTTAACACCACAATTTAATACATCTTCTACAAAAGTAAAGTTAAGCTGTTTAGCTTTTGATGAGTAATACATAACTTTATTTACATCTATATATCCTCCATTAATACTAGGGAACATAAAACCATCAAGTGGTGATTTTAAATTTATTGTTATATCTAATGCGGAATTAGGTTTAAAAGTCATTTCTGTATAATCAAATTTTAAAACCTTTTTTGGAACATCCACTTTGTTTATACTGCACAATATAAATTCTATAGCCTGTACATAATCATCTATGGACTCATCTGCTTCTTTATTTCTCTTCTTGTTTCCTTTGTAGTATTCTGCTTTTACAAAATTTATAACTATATCTGTATCATATGTATAATTTTTTGATACTTTGTCAACTATTTTGTCTGCATATTCAACTATACTCTCTCCTGAACTTAAAGCCTGGTACAAAATATTTTGTGTACTTGCCTCTATATTATTTGTTAAAGCTACTTCATCATTATTTGTATTTTCATTTAGAACTTTCTTAAAATCCAACTCAAAAATTTTTGTGTCTATAGTGCCAGTCAAAACTTTTTTAAAGTTTTCTAGATAAAGTTCTTTCTTTTCTACATCCATCATTTCAAAATAACTAAGCTCTTTTGTAATAATTTCTCCGTTATCTTTTTTTAAATATACACTATATATCTCTTTAATAGGCATCATATAGCTACTTAACTTAAATTCTTTTCTTAAATCGGCTAAATCTTTTTTATTCATTTCCAATACCTCTCTCTTTATATCAACTTAGTTTAGATAACCACGCCCGAAATTTAACTTGTACTCCGAAATATGCTACCAAACTTTGGCACGTTAAAAACTTTTAATTAGTCTAAAGTTCGTGTTTAAGCAGAGAGCCAAAATCTGTGATTTTGATATGGTCGCTTACTCTGTGAGCACTACTCTGACGAAAGGAAGAGTAGTTTCATTATAAGTTTCTAAGAAGCTTTGATAAACTCGTACCTCAGTTCGGACAAACTTATCAATTACCATTGATAAGTCGCTGGTTGAAAGCCATTCAGGCTTTCAACCATATCAAAACTTCTAAGATTTTCAAAAACACTTCACTAAGACTAATAAAAAAGTTTTTAAAAGTGCCTTCAGTTTTGGTAGCATATTCCTACGTACAAGTTAAATTTAAGTTATACGTATCTATATAAAGTTCCGCAAGGGAAACTCTCATATAGTTATAAAGTCACAGTATATATTTTAAAACAAAAACACAAGAAAAATCTAGTCCCTTAATATGAGACTAGATTACTATATTAATGCATACTATTGATAGATACTTGTTTTTATATTATAGATATCCATACTTAAATTTAACTTATACGGAGGGGTATATTACCAATGTTGAAGTCACATTTAAATATTTTTTTATTAGTCTTAGCGAAAATTTGAGAAAAAATCTTAGAACTTTAGATATGTTTGAGCATAGCGAGTTTATCAAAGTTCTTAGATTTTTCTCAAATTTAAGCTTTAGACTAATTAAAAATATTTAACGTGACGAAACATGGTAATATATCCGGTCGTATAAGTTAAATTTCGGTCATGATTATATATTACAATTTTCTATATAACATACGATTTCCTGTATTTTTATCAATTTCTACTGAATCATACAGACCACTTTCAACTTCTTCTTTAAATATTCTTCCATCTATAGTATGTTTATCATCATCAAAGTTGTCTTGTACAACATCCTTATACACAAAAGGTTGCCCCAAAGGAACTTGATCTAATTTTTGTAAATCTACATGACTTTTATTTGACATTTATTTATCCTCCTAAAGATTATTTTTATTATAATAATATTATTTACTGAAGGTTATATTATATTAATGTAAATTAAATTACATTATTTATAATAAACCTTTCTTAGTAATATAATCTTTAAAAAGGATATTTTATTTAACAAAGAAACATAATTAAATTTATCTGTAGTCAGAAGGGGTACCGAAGTTTTCTATTTTATTATAATAAGAATATATAGAATTAAAATAAACATAAATTTGAGCAGCATCAAGCCTTGTATGAGCCTGATAAAATGCCTTATCTCCGTATCTAAGAGCTTCTATAGCTAATGGAAGCTCCTTCTTAAATATAAAGTACCTTCTTCTTGCCTCATTTATATTATTTTCTCCCTCAACATGGCAGTGAAGCTTAAGCAAATACTTCCCATCAGCTATGTCCCAATTTGCTGAAACTTCATCTCTTAGTGTATCACCGTTACTATAATGGTAATCTAATCCTATATTTAAAAACAGATTACCTGTAATATCTGAATAAGCTAGTGTATAACAACGGGGTATAATTGGTTCCTTATAAGAAACTCCTTCCATATAAGTTACATGCAGCTTATGAGGTTTAAGCCTTTTCAAAATTTTTTCTCCTTCAGACATTAAAATTACTATTATATTACAGTTTATAAATTTTCTCTATACTATATGACAGCTTGTATGCAAAATATAAACTACTATAATTTTTGCAGATACTTTCATTATAAACTGTATTAGTTTATAATGAATATTAATAAATTAAAGTTGTTAACACTAAAAACATATAAGGGAGGTTTTATATATGAATTTTTTAAAAATATCAGATCTAGCTTATAAAGAATTTAAAAATTTTTTGGAAGGAAAAAATGCTGATTCTAATAATGTACGAATATATGTTGGAGGAACATCCTGTCATGGACCATTTTTTAACATTACTATAGATGAAGCAAGACAAGGTGACTTAACTCAGAAGGTTGAAGATATAACATTTATAGTTAATAAAGGTATTTTTGCTGAATATGGTGATTTTGTACTATTGTGTGGAGAAGAAAATGGACTTGGTACATTTTCTATTGAACCAGTAATTGCTCCTGAATCAAGTGGATGTTCAGGTTGTGCTGGATGCTCCTAGCCACGATAGCTCAGACTATTAGGCTTTTATAGATGTAACAAGTGAAAACTTAAATTATACTCCGAGATATGTTGCCAAACTTCAGTACGTTAAAAACTTTTAATCAGTCTAAAGTTCGTGTTTTAGAAAACCTAAGAACCTTCGATAAACTCGCTCCGCTCAAACAATCTAAGGTTCTAAGATTTTCTAAACACTTCACTAAGACTGATAAAAAAGTTTTTAAATGTGCCTTCAGTTTTGTCAACATATCCCTACGTACAATTTAAGTTTTCACTGTGAAGTACTATAATAGCATTCGTAAATAGATAACCTAATAATGGCTGGGTTATCTATTTTTTTCTATAACATACTTGAATCCACTGAAAGCTAACATCACTTGGGATGGAAGATAGAATGTCCAAACGAGAAACTTTGATATTTGAAAGATTTTAACATTTGATAAAGCCACATTTATATCACATAAAAGAAAAAATGTTATCCCAAATGATATTAGATAACAACTGAATACTGAATAGTACTTAGTATAAATGGAAATGAAAATTATAGGATACAGCAAAATGTCATATCAAAGCACTACAGAATCTTAGATAAGGAAAATAGACGAATATGTTCATCTTTTGATTTACAATACATTAATAACAGATTTCAAGAACTCCGTGGGTAAACATCTAAATATATAAAAAATAAGTCTATTAATTAAACTTTATGCAATTTACGTATAGGAGAGGATAAGTTTGAGGTTAAGAGATTTTTTACATTTGTGCGTATTTGGGATAAAGACAATATTATTTAAGCATAAAAGCCCTATTTTAGGTACAATCATCTTAACAGATTACTGCAATCTAACTTGTAAGCATTGTGCAGTTAATAATATAAACAAGATTATGTATCCTTATGAGGATATAGCTAGCGAAATGAAGAAGATGTACAGTGAAGGCATAAGAATACTGTTTTTTTGTGGTGGGGAAACAATGCTTTGGACGGATGACACTAAAACCATAAGAGATCTAATAATAAAGGCAAAAAATATAGGATTCTTTATTGTAAATATAGTAACTAACGGCACAATTGAATTAGATATTCCGGAAGCAGATGTTATATTTTTAAGCTTGGATGGCATGAAAGCTACTCATGATAGTATATGTACACATTCCCTTCTGCATTACCCTATGTTCTTTTTGTCCATATAATAAAGTGAAATACGATGTTGAGTTAGCTCTAAGGTATAAGGAAGCTTTGATAAATGAAATTGCTATGACAGGGAAGCTTTACAGCAACAAAAAAATAACTAGTGTATATTTTGGTGGAGGCTCTCCTGCACTTATGTTAGAAGAGATGGCAGATATTATGCATGCACTTAAGGAAAACTTTGATATTATCGGTAACATTGGTATAGAGCTCCATCCACGAGATATTAATGAAGATTGTTTATTTAAATTAAGAAATATAGGTTTTAATATGGTAAGCATAGGAATACAATCTTTCCAAAAGAAATGTTTAAGTGATCTTGGCAGAGAATATATTTCCGGGGAGGATAAAGTGAAGCTTGCAAAAGAAGCCGGATTTAATGTAATTGATGTGGATCTAATTTTTGGTATGGCTAGACAAAATAGAGATGATTTAAAGAAGGACTTTTTAACAGCTTTTGAATCAGGAGCCACTCAGGTTTCAACATACCCATTTATTGACTTTTCTTATGCTAACAATAAGAATAAGCCATTAAGCAGAGAAAAAAAGAAAGACCTCTTAGCATGCCTTGAAGAAACAAGCAGCCAAATACGCTGTGATAGAACATCCGTATGGACCTTTGGCAAAAGCAACATTCCAAAATATTCTTCAATTACCAGGGACATGTATATGGGTTTTGGACCAAGTGCTGCTACACTTACAACCAAGGCTTTTCAAATAAATACTTTCTCGGTGGAAGAATATATATCCTGCATTAATAATAAGAAAAAGCCGGCGGCACTTACCATGAAATTTAGTAAAAGGACCAGAGCACTTTATTGGTTATTCTGGAATGCATATACCTTAAAATTAAGCAATAAGGAATTTTATAAACTATTCAATGAAAATTTAGATCAGATTTTTAATATTGAACTTAAACTTGCTCAATACTTTGGTTTGTTAAAAAAAGTCTGTGATGGGTATGAGTTAACTAAAAGGGGTGCATATATTTATCATCTTATGGAACAAGAGTATACTCATCAGTATATAGATAAAACTTGGAGAAAAACAAAAGAAGATCCATGGCCTAAAGAGATAGCATTATATTAATCAGATATTGGTTATAAAGTAAAACTTGAATCAGATGGAGTTTGTCTATGACTCCAGGGCAGTTTCTTTTAGCCGATTACTATGGTTAAACTGCCCGTTAAATGCCACTTAGGCATTTAACCCCCACCTGCTTCTTAGCGGAACGAATCCAGGGACGTAGCCGCTCTTTACTCCCAGTTAAGCAGAGAGCCAAAATCTGTGATTTTGTGCGAATCGGTTAAGC